>CAZXFZ010000007.1:1161-15121 GCA_964640285.1 uncultured Rhodoluna sp. | reverse complement strand
GCTATCGCATCGGCGGCAAAACTGGAACGGCACAAATCACCGATCCAAACACCGGCCGCTACATTCCAGGCCTGTTTGCCATTTCGTTTATTGGAATGGCTCCGGCCGAGGATCCGCAGTATGTTGTCGCGGTGACGTTCTACAAGTCACGCACCAAGAGCAACTCAATCGGCGCGACTCCTGCCTTCAAGTCGATCATGGAACAGGTTTTGCGCACCTATCGAGTGCCACCTTCAACCACAAAGTCCGCCAACATTCCGACCGAGTGGTAGCCGTGAACGTGAAAGAGTCAATCCCACCCATCCTCAGGCCGGACTCGGTAGAGCCAATCCTGATTTCAGAGCTGCAGGCGCGCTTTAGCCTTCGGCAGGCCAACGCCTTTGACCTAGGCTTAGCCAAACCGCTCACCGGCATCAGCATGAACACCGCCGATCTTCGTCCAGGTGACTTGTTTGTGGCGATGCCTGGCAAGAAGACTCACGGTGCGCAATTCGTCGCCAAGGCAATCGAACTCGGGGCAGTCGCGATTGTGACTGACGGGGCGGGCTACGACCAGATTTCGGCCTCAGGTTTCTCTGAGGTTTTGCCGATTCTTCTGCTCGAAGCTCCGCGAACCCATTTGGGCGAGCTTGCGGCCTATGTTTACGGAAACCTTTCTGGTTCGCAGCCAACTATTTTTGGAACCACTGGCACCAACGGCAAGACCTCGACCACCTATTTGCTCGAAGGCATCCTTCGTCAGTTGGGTCAGGTGACCGGTCTAACGTCGACCGCGGAGAGGCATATCGCGGGTGAGGTAATCGTTTCGAGGCTCACCACACCGGAATCCACCGAGATGCAAGCCCTGATAGCGAGGATGCGCGAGCGCGGGGTCGAGTCAATAGCGATCGAGGTTTCGGCGCAGGCTCTCAGCCAATTGCGCGTTGACGGCATCCGGTTTGACGTGGTCGGTTTCACTAACCTGAGTCACGATCACTTCGACGACTACGGAGGGTTCGAGCCCTATCTCGAGGCCAAAGCTGAGCTTTTCACGAAGGCTAGAGCGAAAACTGGCGTGATTTGCCTGGACTCGGAGTTCGGCGCACAGTTCGCGGCAAAATCAGAGATTCCGTTCGTGACAATTGCCATGGCGGGTTCTGGTGTAGCAAGCGACTGGGTGGTTGAGGTTCTAGAGGAAACTCCGAAGTTCACCGAGTTCGAACTGCGTGCTGCTGCAGGCGACCAACAGATTCAAACCAGAGTTCCAGTTATCGGTGCACACATGGCAGCCAATGCCGGCCTTGCGATGGTAATGCTGATGCAGGCTGGCTGGTCATTCGACGCGATTAAGAAGGCGGTTGCCGAGGGTATCGACGCTTATTTGCCGGGGCGCACCGAGAATGTTTCCAGCGGAACAGGGCCAGCCGTTTATGTCGATTTCGGCCACTCACCTGATGCCTTCAAAAACACGTTGGCGGCGGTTCGGCACGTGACCAGCGGTCGTGTGATCATGGTGTTTGGCGCAGACGGTGATCGAGACGCTTCGAAGCGACCAGCTATGGCCCAGGTCGCCGCAGACGGATGCGACATTTTGGTGATTACCGACCACCACCCGCGTTTTGAAGATCCGGCTTCGATTCGAAAGGTTTTGGTTGAGTCGGCTCGTGCTCACCGGCCAGAACTCGAAATTCACGAAGTTTCACCGCCTGAGGCAGCAATTCGAGTTGCCGTTTCGCTAGCGCAGCAGGGCGATTCAATCTTGTGGGCTGGCCCTGGCCACCAGGACTATCGCGACATTCGTGGCGTGCGCACACCTTATTCGGCAAGGGTTGAAGCTCGCGCCGCGCTAAAGGAGCGTGGCTGGGAATGATCACAATGAACCTGCTCGAGATTGCTGAGGCAGTTGACGGAAAGCTCGTGGATGACGCCTGGTCGGCAATTGAAGTTCGCGGTTCAGTCGAAACCGACTCGAGGTTGGTAGCGGATGGCTCCCTCTTTGTTGCCAAGCCGGGTGAAGTCACTGACGGCCACAACTTCGTTGAACAGGCCATGCATGCTGGAGCAGTCGCCGCCATAGTGCAACGCGAGCTACCAATCGATTTTCCGCAAATCGTTGTCGGTGACAGCGTGCTGGCAATCGGCCGGTTGGCTAAAGCCGTCCTAGAGTCGCTTCGCACTTCGGGCGAGCTAAAAGTGGTGGGCGTAACCGGATCAAACGGCAAAACGACTACCAAGAACATGTTGCGCGAGATCCTCTCGCGCGTTGGCGAAACTGTGGCCCCGATTGAGTCATACAACAACGAGGTCGGGGCGCCATACTCGATACTGCGTTGCACAGCAGCCACCAAGTTCTTGGTGGTCGAAATGGGTGCCGACGGACTCGGTAGCATCGCCTACCTCACTCAGATTGCAAAACCAGATGTTGCCGTCGAATTGAAGGTCGGTCTGGCACATGTGGGGGAGTTTGGCGGCATCGAGACCACCGCAAAAATCAAGGCGGAGCTCATCGAGGGCCTGGAGCCCGGGGCTATCGCTGTGCTAAATCGCGATGACGGATACGTTCGCGAGATGGCTGAATCCTGCACAAACCCAAAGTTTTGGTTTGGCACTAGCAGTGACTGCAACATTTGGGCCGACGAGATCTCCCTATCCATTGAAGGCACTTCATTCACCGCGCACTGGGCTGACGGAACTCATCGAAGAATTAAGCTGCAGATTTTGGGCGAACATCACATCATGAATGCTCTGGCCAGTCTCAGCGTTGCCGAGGTCATGGGATTGGATCGGGTCAGCGCTTGCGCAGCGCTCGAGTCGATGCCGCTGGCCGAACGTTGGCGAATGCAGGTAACCAAGCTGCCAAACGGCATCCACGTGATCAACGACGCCTATAACGCCAGCCCTGATTCGACGAAGGCTGCCCTGCAAACCCTGGCCCACATCGGCAGAGGAAAACATCGAACCATAGCAGTTTTGGGTGAAATGGCCGAGCTGGGTGAATACTCGCGCGAGCAGCACGATGCAATTGGAAGAGTTGTGGTTCGCCTGAACATCGACCAACTGGTGGTGGTCGGTGAACGCGCCAAACTCATCCACCTTGGTGCGATGCAGGAGGGCTCGTGGGACGGCGAGAGCGTGTATTTCGACTCAGCCTCCGACGCTGAAGCGTACTTGCGTGAAATGCTTAAGCCCAACGACCTAGTGCTGGTCAAATCCTCAAAGTCGGCAAATCTTCGTCACCTCGGAGACCGACTGTGCGAAGAATCTATGGAGGTCGGTTCGTGAGAGCCCTGTTGCTTGCCGGTGGACTTTCCATGGCCTTCACGCTTTTTGCAACACCCGCATTCATTTGGCTGTTTAGGCGGCTCAACTGGGGTCAGTTCATCCGTGAGGATGGCCCACAAAGCCACAAGCTCAAGCACGGCACCCCAACCATGGGTGGCGTTGTCATCATCCTTGCCACGCTGCTGGGTTACTTCGTGGGCAAGCTCGCTAATTTCGAGACCCCGACTCCTTCGGCTCTGCTCGTTTTGCTGATGCTGGTTGGACTCGGACTCGTGGGCTTTATCGATGACTTCCTCAAGGTTCACCGCAAACAAAACCTAGGCATCTCGGGTTGGCAGAAGATTTTTGGTCAAGTGTTGGTGACCGGTTTGTTCATCTGGTTGGCATTGACGGTCACCGATTCCACCGGCGCGCATCCGATGTCGACCAAGCTTTCGATTTTCAGAGACACAGATTTCGATTTCATGGCCTTTGGCGCTGTGGTCGGGCTCATTCTGCTGGTGTTGTGGATCAGCCTTCTCGTTGTGAGCACATCTAACGGTGTAAACGTCGCCGACGGCCTCGATGGTCTCGCTACCGGTGCGAGCATAATGTCGATCGGGGCATTTGCCGTGATTGGTTTCTGGAAGTTCAACCAGGCCTGCGGAACAGTCACCGAGAATGTGACCAGCTGCTACACCACCTCAGATCCACTGGATTTGGCAGTGGTGGCATCTGCGATTGTTGGCGCACTTGCGGGATTCCTCTGGTGGAACACCTCGCCAGCTCAAATCTTCATGGGTGACACCGGCTCGCTTGGACTCGGTGGAGCCTTGGCAGCCTTGGCTATTCTTTCGCGCACCGAGCTTCTGCTGCTGCCGCTGGGTGGCCTATTCGTTATCGTGGCTGGTTCGGTTGTGATTCAGCGCATCTATTTCAAGATCACCAAGCGTATTTATGGCCAAGGGCGCCGCGTGTTCCTTATGAGCCCCCTGCATCACCATTTTGAACTCAAAGGTTGGGCTCAAATCACCGTTGTGGTTCGCTTCTGGATCATCGCTGGACTTTCTGTGCTGACCGGCATCGGTCTGTTCTATGTCGAATGGATCTACGGCTAGCAATGTCTCGCCTAGATGAACTCACCAGTTGGCACTCAGATTGGAAGGGCCTTCGCACTCTCGTTTTTGGGCTAGGTGTTTCGGGCTTCTCGGTGGCCGATACCCTGGCCGAACTAGGCTGCGAGGTTTTAGTTGTTGCCGAGAAGGCCGAAGCGGAACTGCTTGACATTCTCGATGTGCTCGGGGTCAATCACCTCACCGGCGTAGCTGGCTCAGAGATTCTCGAGCGAACCAAGAGTTTTGCGCCTGACTTAGTCATCACCTCACCGGGAATTCGGCCCGAAAACGAATTGCTGGCCTGGGCTGTGTCGTCGAGCACTCCGGTTTGGGTCGACATCGACCTAGCCTGGCGCTTGCGTGACAAAACCGACAGGGTCGCAGACTGGTTTATGGTGACTGGCACCAACGGCAAGACCACGACCTGTCAAATGCTTGAATCCATGCTGAACCAAGGTGGGCTTCGCGCAATTGCTTGCGGCAACATCGGAACCCCGATCTTGGATGCGATTCGCGACCCCATGGGCTTCGATGCATTGGTGGTCGAACTAAGCAGCTTTCAGCTGCACTATCTAAACGCTGGAATCTCGCCCGTTAGCGCGGCGGTGCTGAATCTTGCCGATGATCACCTCGATTGGCACGGCGGATACGAAGCCTACGGCCAAGCCAAGGCAAAAATCTTTGAGGGAACCAAGGTTGCTTGCGTCTATAACGTCGGCGATGAGGCCACCATGAGGATGGTCGAGCAGGCAGAGGTCGAAGAGGGGGCCCGAGCAATCGGCTTCACACTTGGCACGCCAGGGCTGAGTCAGGTCGGTTACGTCGAAGACATACTTTGTGATCGTGCCTTTGTCGAGGATCGGCAAAACAACGCTCAACTACTGGCAACATTTGAGGATCTCGAACAGATTGGCGTGCTAACTCCGCACCTGCTCGCCAACGCGGCAGCTGCAGCTGCCTTGGCTCGGTCAGCAGGTGTTGCGGCCGAAGACATTCAGGTTGCGCTGCGCAACTTCAAGCTAGACGGGCACCGCATCGAGTTAGTTCGGGATGCCAATGGCGTGCGCTGGTTCGATGATTCGAAAGCGACCAACCCTCATGCCGCAGCGGCATCCTTGGCCTCGTTCGACAGCGTTATTTGGGTCGTCGGCGGGTTGCTAAAAGGTGTCGACATTGCACCGCTGGTAAAGCGTTATGCCAAGCAGTTGAAGGCCGTTGTGGTTTTGGGTGTTGACCGTGAACCGGTTTTGCAGGCGCTCAGTGAGCACGCCGCGACAGTTCCAGTCGAAGAGATTATCCCGACCGAGGGTCTAAACGTGATGGACCAGGTGGTCGCGCAGGCAAGCAAGTATGCGACCGCGGGCGATACCGTGCTGCTCGCTCCAGCCGCGGCCTCTATGGATCAGTTCAAGGATTACGCCGACCGCGGCAATCAGTTCGCGACGGCTGTAGCCAAGCATTTCGATGGCAATTCGAACCGGAGTGGGAGCTAAGTCATGGCACAGCAGACACCGTTTGCCCAGCGAATCGTATCTGGCGGGCGAGAACTCGTCGGGCGTGCCTATTCGGCGCAGTCTCAGGATTTCTATCGACTGCTCGCTACCGTGCTGTTCCTTGTTGCCATCGGATTGGTCATGGTACTGAGTGCCTCGTATGTCGATGCTCTAGCGGCAAAGACGGGTTCGTTCAACATCTTCATTAGACAGGCGGTTGTTGGAATCATTGGGTTGGTGCTGATGACTTTCGCATCAGTTTTTCCGATGAGGTTTTTCTTCGCAACCGCGCGAATCGCGTTTTTTGGCTCGGCAGCGCTTCAGGTTCTGACCCTTGTAGTCGGCAAGGAGATCAACGGAAACCGCAACTGGCTGCCGATTATCGGCGACTTCGCAATTCAGCCATCGGAGTTTCTGAAGGTGGGCATCATTTTGCTGCTTGCCTACAACATCGCGAACACAAGAGATCAACTTGACGATGGCAAGGTCTGGCGGCAAAACGTGATGTTCGCTCTTGGCGGTCTTGCTTTGGTGATTCTGGGTAAGGACATGGGTACAGGAATCATCATGTTCCTGGTGATTTTTGGTGTGGCAATTCTTGCCGGCCTGCCTCGGCCGTGGGTGTTAGGTTCAGCGGTCGTGGCTGCTATTGGCGGTCTTTTGCTGCTTTCGCAGTCGAGTTCTCGTTGGCCGAGAATCATGGCCTGGCTGAACCCGGGCGCACCAGACCCGCTCAACTACAACTGGCAACAAGACCACGGCATCTGGGCGATGGCGGCCGGAGGCTGGACGGGTGTAGGCCTTGGCAATTCAAAAATGAAGTGGTCGTGGATTCCAGAGGTTGAGAATGACTTCATCTTCGCCATCATCGGCGAAGAATTGGGTCTGGTTGGATGCCTCGTCGTTATTGCACTATTCGTTTACTTGATTCACTTGCTATTCAGGATCGCTCAAAAAACGCAGGATCTGTTCGGGCGGTTAGTGGTTACCGGTGTCGGCATCTGGATTACCTCACAGGCGATAATCAACATCGCTGTTGTGCTCGACATGCTGCCTGTGCTCGGCGTTCCGCTCCCTCTAATTTCTGCAGGTGGTTCTTCGCTGCTCGCCCTTCTCGGAGCGATTGGTCTGGTGCTAGCCGTAGAGCGCGACAATCATGCCGGTCGACCTATGGGCACCATGCCTAAGCGGTTCGGCGGCTCGAAGGCTTCGGTGCGTCGCTAGTGACCAACTATCTTCTGGCGGGGGGTGGCACAGCCGGTCACGTCAACCCGCTGTTGGCTGTAGCAGACCAGATTCGATCCGAAGATCCAAACGCCAAGGTCCTGGCGCTTGGCACGGCAGAGGGCCTGGAGGCTCGGCTCGTTCCTGAACGTGGCTACGAACTGGCAACCGTCGAAAAACTGCCGTTTCCGCGCAAGCCGGGCCGATACGCGGCAACATTCCCGTTGCGGTTGGGGCGAGCGGTTCGTCAAGTCAAAGCGCTAATCGTCAAACACGGCATCGAGGTCGTGATCGGCTTCGGAGGTTATGCCAGCGCACCGGCATACTTGGCTGCTCGCAGTTTGGGAATCCCAGTTGTCGTTCACGAAGCCAATGCCTTGCCCGGTTTCGCCAACAAGCTCGGTGCGCGCTTCGCGGCTATCAATGCTGTCGCCTTCGCCGAAACCAAGTTACGCGATGCGCTTCATGTTGGTATGCCCCTGCGCGCTGAAATCGCCGACCTTGCCGCCACCGAGCTCGATTCGCCCGAGCGTGACCTGATTCGTTCCAGTGCACGCGAGTATTTTGGACTCGAGCAGTCCGGTTCGGTGCTTTTGGTGACTGGCGGTTCTCTTGGTGCAAAGCGAATCAACGACGCTGTAGTGGCGGCAAAATCGCTTTTGTATGCAGCCGGTATTCAGGTTTTGCACATCGTAGGTGGCAAAAGCGATCTCGAGCCGGTCAACGAGCCGGGTTATGTGAGAATCGCATACTGTGACCGCATGGATCTGGCGATTGCGGCAGCTAATTTCGCGGTTTCGCGGGCCGGGGCATCCACTGTTTGCGAGTTTGCTGCGGTTGGATTGCCGGCTGCGTATGTTCCTTACCCTGTCGGCAATGGCGAGCAAAGCTTCAACGTTGCAGCTCTGGTGCGCGCCGAGGGCGGCCTGATGGTTGAGGATGCAAAGTTTGACGCCACCTGGATTGGCCAAACCCTGATTCCTCTGGTCTCAAACACTAAAGCAGTCGCCGCCATGGCTCGAAAGAGTCGCGCTAGCGGAATTGTGGATGCGAGCGCGCGGCTGGTGCGCCTGGCCAAGGGTGTGTTGAGGCACTGAAACCGGCGGCAAAACGCCTACCATTTTGGTTGACCGAAGTGTGCGTTCTCGACGCACTTCAGCAAGGATTCGAATCATGATCAAGCCCGATTTTTCTGTTCCGGTTCCGGATGATCTCGGAACCGTGCACTTCATCGGCATCGGTGGTTCTGGCATGAGCGGAATCGCTCGAATACTGCTTGGAATGGGACACCGGGTCACCGGGAGTGATCTTCGAGACACCTCAAACGTTGCGGCCCTGCGCGAGCTTGGAGCCGAGATTTTCATCGGTCATGACGCCGCTCATCTGGGCAATCCAGACACGGTTGTGGTCACGTCAGCTCTTTGGCCCAACAATCCCGAATACCTTCTGGCGCTCGAACGCGGCATCCCGGTGCTGCACCGCTCAATGGCGCTGGCCTACCTGACCGGCAAAAAACGAGTGGTAGCCGTAGCTGGTGCACACGGCAAAACAACTTCGACGGGCATGATTATCACCGCGCTACTCGATCAGGGTGTTGACCCAAGTTTTGTAAACGGTGGTGTGATTGCGGCCCTGGGTTCATCATCGGCAGCCGGGGAGAGCGATTTGTTCATCATCGAGGCGGATGAGTCAGACGGCAGCTTTCTTCATTACGACACAGCGGTTGCTCTAATCACCAACGTGGATGCGGATCACCTGGATCACTACGGAACCGAAGAGGCGTTCGAGGCAGAGTTTGCTCGGTTCGCGCAGGGGGCAAGGGAGTTCGTAGCGATTAGCGCTGATGATCCCGGTGCCGTGCGGGTCACAGGCTTGCTTCACGATAAACGGGTGATTCGGTTCGGTTTCAATGAGTCAGCTGAGGTTCGCCTGACCCGGGTAGATGCCTCTGGGCCAAGAGTGAGTTTCGATGTGACAGTCGACGGAATGACTCTTTCAGCAGAGCTGACCATTCCGGGCGAGCACAATGCCGTAAATGCTGCTGGCGCGCTAGCCGTCTTAGTTGGCTTGGGTTTTGATGCCGAGAGTTCACTTCGAGCCATAGCGGGATTTGGTGGCACCGAACGACGCTTTGAGCTGCACGGTATTGAGCGCGGAGTCAGTGTTTACGACGACTTCGCCCATCACCCAACCGAGGTCGAGGCGGCTCTCAAGGCTGCCCGCGCAGTGGTCGGCACCGGAAAGCTGATCACCGTATTCCAGCCGCACCTTTACAGCCGCACCCGCCTGATGGCAAAGGAGTTTGCAGAGGCGCTATCGCTGAGCGACCAGGTCGTCGTGCTCGACATTTATGCGGCTCGCGAGGATCCCGAACCTGGCGTGACCGGCGCACTGGTCAGCGATGCCTTCAAGGATCAGACGAAAGTGCATTACGTTCCGGAGTGGGACGACGCGCCTGCCGTGGCGGCATCCTTGGCTGGTTCCGGCGACTTTATTGTCACCATGGGATGCGGTGACGTGTACCGCATGGTTCCTCAGCTGCTGGATGCGTTGAAGGCTTAGTTCTTGAAGCGTCCACCTGTTCGCGGTGGGGTCGGCAAGTCGACCCCGGCTAGGTCACGCCCGGTGGACCCAAAGCCGGTTGCACCGAAGGGGTCGACCGAAAAATCTGCCAAGGTGGTTTCGCTCAAGGCAGTTCGTGCTGCAAAAGCTAAACAGGCCAAGGCTCAAGTTCGGATGCCAAGAAACGCAGTTAAGCGACCAAAGTCCGACAGGCAGAGTGTCTGGGGCCGCGCCCAAAGGGCGGCAAAGACGGCGGTGTTTGACCGCTTGAGTCCCGAAGCTGCGCGGTTTAGGGCTTACTCTCGCAGACGCCGAGCGATTTTGTTGAGTGTTGTCGGATCATTCATGTCTCTGGTCTTGCTGATGCTCGCGGCCATGTTCACTCCGATGCTGGCCGTCGAAAACATCAAGATCACCGGCTTGAACCGCCTCAAAGAGGCTCAGATCCAAAAAGCCCTGAAGGGTCAACTCGGCACGCCCTTGCCGATGGTTTCAGCCGATGCGGTCGGGGATGCCCTGAGCCCATACACGCTCATCGAGTCCTTTTCGATAACCAGCCGCCCGCCCCACACCCTTCAGGTGTCGATTACTGAGCGCAGCCCAATCGGCATAGTTAACCTCGGAGGAGTTCCTTACCTGTTTGACCCGGCTGGGGTCAGAATTGGCAAGGCCACTGGCAACGATCAGTATCCGCGGCTTGCTATTAATGGCAACCCAAGCACGAGTCGCGAATTCGCGCTCGCAATCGACGTTTTGCTCGCGCTGCCGGTCAGTTTGCTTCCGCGTGTTGAATCCATCGACGCGAAGTCGAAAGACAACGTGGTCATGGTCTTGCGTGGGGCGGCGGGTCAGCAGATTGTGTGGGGGGATGCCTCACAATCGGTGCTCAAGTCCAAGGTTTTAGCGGCTCTGATCAAGAACCACACCAAGAATGACCGGGTAACCTTCGACGTATCCTCACCAGAGGCTCCAGTAGTCCGCTACTGATTGTTTGCTGCCAATCTCGCGACACGCCCGACGTCTTCACCGACTTAGCCGTTGCCTAGTCATACCTTCGTGGCGCAAGTAAAAAACGTGCGGCAACACTAAGTCTCAGCAAGAGGTTTAGGGTTTCGCGCAAGCCAAAAAGAATCTCTAGCAGCGGAGGAAAACGTGGGACTGAGTCAGAATCCACTAGCAGTTATCAAGGTCGTCGGTGTCGGCGGCGGCGGCGTAAACGCCGTTAACCGCATGATTGAAGCCGGCTTGCGCGGAGTCGAGTTCGTGGCAATCAACACGGATGCGCAGCAACTGCTCATGAGTGACGCCCACGTCAAGCTCGACATAGGTCGCGAAGTCACCCGTGGACTTGGCGCAGGTGCCGACCCCGAGGTTGGTCGTCGCGCTGCCGAGGATCACACCGAAGAGATTGAGGCCGCACTTCGCGGAGCCGACATGGTCTTCGTTACTGCCGGCGAAGGCGGTGGCACTGGAACCGGAGCTGCACCGGTTGTGGCCCGCATCGCCAAGAGCCTTGAGGCTCTCACCGTGGGTGTTGTCACCCGTCCGTTCAACTTCGAGGGCAAGCGCCGTTCAGAGCAGGCTGCCAAGGGAATCGATGTCTTACGCGGCGAGGTCGACACTCTGATTGTCGTGCCAAACCAGCGCCTGCTCGAGTTGGCCAACAAGACCATTTCGGCAATCGAGGCATTCCAGACCGCAGACGAGGTTCTTCGAGCAGGTGTGCAGGGCATCACCGACCTGATCACGACCCCTGGCATGATCAATCTCGACTTCGCAGACGTGAAGTCGGTCATGAAGGGTGCCGGCTCGGCACTCATGGGTATTGGAACTGCAAAGGGTGAGGATCGCGCCATTCGCGCTGCCGAACTCGCAGTCTCGAGCCCACTCCTTGAAGCAAGCATCGATGGCGCACACGGTGTGCTGTTGCTGGTTCAGGGTGCAAGTGACCTTGGCCTGCACGAGATCGATGAGGCAGCACGCTTGGTTCAAGAGGCCGTCAGCCCCGAAGCCAACATCATCTTCGGTTCGACTATCGACGACACTTTGGGCGACGAGGTTCGAATCACCGTCATCGCTGCCGGTTTCGATGGCGGAGAACCGCCAACCCACCGTCGTGCAGACCGTCAGGCCTATTCGTCACCAACTAGCTCAGGTTATGGATTCCGCGCACCTGCGGCTCCAGCGGCAGCACCTGCCGCAGCCGCTCCAGTTGCGGCAGCTCCAGAGGCCGCGGCCGCCCCAGAGGCATCCACCGCTGCGGCACCAGGGCACTGGGCGTTTGCCGAGGCTTCTGAAGCACCCGCTGCAGAGGCAGCCGAACCGGTGCACACCAACACCGCGCAGTTCAACACCATCGTCAGCAACGTCGATCTCTCAGGAGTTCCTCAAACTGCCGATGGCACCTTCGGGGACGATCTGGACATCCCAGACTTCCTCAAGCACTAGTCGACTTTCCGAATTTTCGGAGCAACAGAGTTGGACACGAATAAGGGCATTTCCGAGAGATACGGAGATGCCCTTAGTCGCATCCGAGCCGCGGCAGATTCAGCCAAGCGCGACGTCGACGAAATCACGCTTGTCGTAGTTACTAAGAATCATCCGGCAGAGCTGGTTCTCGAACTGCTTGATTGCGGTGCCAGAAACTTCGGTGAGAACCGCGACCAGGAAGCGGCCCCCAAAGCCCAAGCCGTTCGAGCTCAGTCCCCGGTCGCTCACGACTGGCACTTTGTCGGGCAGTTGCAATCTAACAAGGTCAAATCGATGTTGGATTACACGAGCGTGCTGCATTCGCTCGATCGACCATCCTTGCTCGCCGAGTTGGTCAAGCAGCTAGAGCGCCGTGACCAAACCCTGGACGTGTTTATCGAACTCAACCTCACCGAAGATCCAGGTCGCGGCGGCATCCGGCCATCGAATTTAGAAGAGTTTGCTGAGTCGGTACTCGGCCAACCGAGGCTCAACCTGCTTGGCGTAATGGGGGTTGTCGGGCTAGGGGTCGAACCTGGGCGGGATTTTGAGCGTATTCGCAATGCAAGTGAACACCTGAGAGGGCTCAACCCCGACTCAAAGTGGATTTCGGCTGGCATGTCGGGAGACTTTGAGACTGCCATCGCATTCGGTGCGACACACCTCAGAATCGGTTCGGCAATCACGGGTCCGCGCCAGTACTGACCATATCCTTGACTTGAGGCGTTGCTTCGCGCAGCCGGTAATCCGCAGGAGGACCCATGGGAATGTTGGACACAATTAAGGCGTACTTTGGTGCCGACTTGGTTGAGAGCCAAGCGCCAGCCAAGCCAGCGGCTGGTCCATCCGTTACCGGAACTACCACCAGCATCTTCAGCGCCCGCGCGCGACGCGGTGGTGACGCGAACCAGATTTTCACGATCGACGCGAAGTCTTACTCTGATGCCAAAGAAATTGCGGCTTATTACCGCGAGGGCATCACCGTGGTGGTTAACATGGCTGATCTGACCGAGCCCGAGGCTCGCCAACTGCGCGACTTCATGCTCGGATTGCAGCACGCTCTGCAGGGGCACATGCGCCGTGTAACCGCGAAGGTGTTCATCCTCACACCGAACCACATCGACGTTAACGACGAAGAAGATGGTTTCGAGCAAGAGGGCGACGGCCTCATTTTCAACCCAGCTCGCTAAGCCGCCAGGGCGACCAACATGGGTCTCATTGCTCTGATTCTCTACTGGGCACTAGTCGTCTACTTCTACATCCTTGTAGGCCGCTTCATCGTAGATCTGATTCGCTCGCTCAACCCGGCTTGGCGTCCGCGCGGACTAGTGCTGATTTTGGCCGAGATTGCCTTTACAGTCACCGAACCGCCGCTCAAGTTCTTGCGCCGTTTCCTGAAGCCCATCCGTTTCGGAATGTTGGCTTTCGATCTGGCTTGGACAGTCCTGTTTGTTGCGGTTATTGTTTTGCGAAACCTCACCGCTGCACTCATCGTTTAGCGAACATTTCCACAGGTAATTTCACGCCTCAACCAGCGTGCGGTATCGTGTTAGCAGCGTTCAGATACGCACTTTTTTGTGACCGGGAGGCCTGCAGATGCCATTGACTCCAGAAGACGTCGTTAGCAAGCGGTTTCAGCCGACTAAGTTCCGCGAGGGCTACGACCAAGATGAGGTCGATGACTTTCTAGATGAAATCGTCATCGAGCTGCGTCGACTTGGCGAAGAGAACGAAGACCTACGCCAGCGTCTGTTGGCGGCCGACGCTCGCATCAGCGAACTTCAGCGCTCTGGCGCTGGTTTGGTCGACCAGCTCAACCCGAGCACCCCAGCGTCAGGTGTCTCGACTGTCACCCAG
>CAZXFZ010000007.1:0-1104 GCA_964640285.1 uncultured Rhodoluna sp. | reverse complement strand
ATCCCGGCAACCTTGACAGCAACAACACAAACAATCTGTTGCAGTTGGCTCGCAAGCTTCACGAGGAGCACGTTCGCGAAGGCCTAGCAAAGCGCGATGCTCTCATTGCAGAAGGACACGCAACCGCTGCTCGCATCGTTCGCGAGGCCGAGGCACAGCAGCGCGCTGACATGAGTCGTCTCGAGCAAGAGAAGGCCCTGATCGAGCACACAATCCAAGAACTTCGCAGCACTGAGCGCGAGTATCGCGCCAAGCTCAAGACTTTCATTGAGAATCAGCTTGCCGAACTCGAAGAAGAAGATGTTTCTCCGGTCGAAACGAGTCGACCAGCTCTGGGCACCGCGGGTTTTGCCACGTTTACCCAGAGCAACCCGGTGGTCACCCCAGTCACGCCGATCACAGCGCCAACCACAACTTCGGACGCACCTTCGACCTCGGCACCATTTGGTGGTTTCACCGGCTGGACGCAAACCCAGCGACCTGCAATCGACGACGAAGACTAATCTCACAACTAGATGCGAGACAAAACAGCGCAATCGAGCAACTCGAGCGAAGAATCCAAGGCGAGTTCGTCACGCCAAATCAAGTTTTTGGCGCTCGGTCTGGCGAGCTTGATTGTTCTAGTTGATCAGCTAATCAAAGAGCTGCTGATTGCAACTCTCGAACCCCAGGTTTCTTATCCGTTTCTAGGAGACGTGGTTCGTCTTTACCTAACTTTCAACGAAGCGGCCGCTTTCTCAATCGGATTCGGGCAGACCTGGATTTTTGCGGTTTTGGCAATTGTCGCCAGCCTTGTGGTGCTCTGGTATCTCTCTAAGATTCATACGCGCAGCTGGGCGATTCTCGCTGGAGTGGCTCTCGGCGGAATCGTCGGAAACCTCGTCGATCGTCTGACTCGAGACGGTGGTTGGGGCAATGGACTCGTGGTCGACTACATCCAGATTCCCTTCAACTTTGCCATTTTCAACCTGGCAGACGTTGCCATTGTGTCTGCGGCCATCACCATTGCTCTGCGCGTCACCCTCGGGCACAAACTCGGTGGCGAGAGCAAGTGACCGAAACCAGATTCTTTCCGGTTCCAGATCTCCTAATTGGCGAACGAGC
>CAZXFZ010000006.1:6544-15178 GCA_964640285.1 uncultured Rhodoluna sp. | reverse complement strand
CGGCAAGTCCGCCATCGGCATCGAGATCCCCAACGCCGACCGTGAGACCGTCTCGCTCGGCGACGTCCTGCGGAGTCAGACGGCGCGGGGCAACGAACACCCGATGGTCATGGGTGTGGGCAAGGACGTCGAGGGTGGCTTCGGGATTGCCAACCTCGCCAAGATGCCGCACCTTCTGGTCGCTGGGGCGACCGGTGCCGGAAAAGCCTCGTTCGTCAACTCGATGATCACCTCGATTCTCATGCGCGCCAAGCCAGCCGAGGTGCGCATGGTGCTAATCGACCCGAAGCGTGTTGAGCTAGCCGCATACCAGGGTGTGCCGCACCTGATTACGCCAATCATCACGAACGCCAAGAAGGCAGCCGAAGCACTTCAGTGGGTCGTCAAAGAGATGGACATGCGCTATGACGATCTCGCATCCTTCGGCTTCAAGCACATCGACGACTTTAACCGCGCCGTTGTCGCAGGAGAGGTAAAAGTTCCTGAGGGCAGTCAGCGCAAACTAATGCCATACCCTTACCTCTTGGTTGTCGTCGATGAGCTCGCAGACCTCATGATTGTTGCACCGCGAGATGTTGAGGACTCAATCGTGAGAATCACCCAGCTGGCGCGCGCATCGGGCATCCACCTCGTGTTGGCGACGCAACGACCTTCGGTAGATGTCGTGACCGGTTTGATTAAGGCAAACGTGCCAAGCCGCTTGGCTTTCTCGGTCACCTCGCTCACAGACTCGCGAGTCATTCTCGACCAACCCGGCGCCGAAAAGCTCATCGGTCAGGGTGACGCACTGTTCTCGCCCATGGGCACGAACAAACCAATGCGTGTTCAAGGAGCATGGTTAGCCGAATCCGAATTGCACCAAATTGTTGAGCATGTCAAAGCGCAGATGGAGCCGGAATACCGTCAAGACGTCGATGAGCCAGTGGTCAAGGCTGTGGTGGATGCCGACATCGGCGATGACCTTGAGGTCTTGCTGCAGGCCGCAGAGCTGATTGTAAACAGCCAGTTTGGCTCAACCTCGATGCTTCAGCGCAAGCTGAGGGTTGGCTTTGCAAAAGCAGGTCGCTTGATGGACCTACTCGAGTCTCGGAATGTGGTTGGTCCGAGCGAGGGTTCGAAGGCGCGAGAGGTGCTAGTTCGCCCTGAAGAGCTTCCCTCACTGTTGGCAAGGCTTCGTGGCGAACCCGGCGCAATCGTCACGCCAGCCGTATCCGCTGTTGCGGCAGAAATCGACGAGCCAATCCTAGACAGGGACGACCAGCTTGCGGCCGGTTCATTCGAAGATTTTGTGCCTCGCGAAAGTGCCGACAAGTCGATGCTGACCGGTTACGAGGATGACGACGACGAAGATGCCTGGAAGTTGACAGGCCGAGATTAACCGTGCGCTCACTGCGAGGGCTGGATGCCCTGAACCTTCCAAACCTAATCACCATGGCTCGTATCTTGCTGGTGCCAGTGGTGATCTGGTTGCTGCTCGAATCAACAACCCCACAAGGGGCGCTGGCCCAAGCCTTCGCACCCGAGGTTCTTCGCTGGTTTGCAACTATAGCTTTCGTGCTCTCAATCGCCACCGATGGTGTTGATGGTGCCATCGCCAGAAGGCGGGGGTTGATTACCAACCTTGGAAAAATCCTCGACCCAATTGCCGATAAGGCTCTGCTCGGCGGGCTCCTAATTGTTCTTTCGGCTCTAGAACAGGTTCCGTGGTGGGTCACTGTGCTGATTCTGGTTCGTGAACTCGGAATCACGATTTATCGATTGATAGTTGCAAAGCGCAGGGTTTTGGCTGCCTCTGGCGGTGGCAAGCTAAAAACGATCTTCCAGAGCATCGCCGTCGGAATGTTCATCTCGCCAATTTCTACCTACTGGATCGGTTTCGACTTGCTTCAGCAGGCCATACTCTATGTCGCATTCGCACTTACCCTGTGGTCGGGCGTCAGCTACGTTATGGCAGAAGTTCGACTGACACGATCGACGAGAAATTAGCTATGAATAACACGGCCGATTTGTCTCGCAATCTGTTGGAACGCGCCAAGCAACTGAGTGTTGAGGTGGCTGTGGCAGAGTCGCTCACTGGCGGTGGTCTTGCCTCGGCCCTGGTCGACGTTCCAGGGGCATCCGCAGTGTTCAAACTCGGCGTTGTCGCATACTCGAACGAGGCCAAACGATCTTTGCTGAACGTACCCAATCTGCTGTTGCAGGAATTTGGAGCTGTTTCAGAACAGGTGGCGCTCGCCATGAGCGAGTCCGCTTTGAATCTGCTCCGCGCAGCCAGGCAACTCAGCGAGGATGCCGAGTCGACACCAAACTCCTTGGCCATCTCGACGACCGGCGTGGCTGGGCCGCAATCTCAGGATGGGCTGCCGCCTGGCACTGTCTTCGTGGCAGTTGCGGTCGAACTCGATGGCTTGCGCAAGGCGGAATCTGCACAGTTGAACCTCAAAGGTGATCGGGATTCGATCAGGAGCGAAACCATCAGCGCAGCCTTGGAGTTGGCACTCAAAACCCTCGTTTAGGCAAGTTTCAGGGAATTCTCAGCGAACTCGGTTAGTTTTTGTGAGTGACACCAAGTAAGTTAGTGTCATCAATCCAACGAAGGGAGGCCAAGATGGTTTTAGTCCGTCAAGAAATTGGTGATGTTCTGCGCGATTTCCGCCAGCAAAAGGGTCGTACTCTTCGTCAAATCGCAAGCCGTGCGAGCGTTGCGCTCGGATACCTTAGCGAGATTGAACGCGGGCAGAAAGAGGCTTCCTCAGAGATTCTTGCCTCGGTTGCCGAAGCTCTAGATGTGCCACTTTCGGTGATCATGCGCGAGGTCAGTGACCGGCTTGCTTCGGTAGAAGGTATCTACATCCCAGACTCGGTTCCTGCAGAGTTCGTCACCGAGTTTGACTCGAGTCAGATTTTGCTGGTTGAGCCAGACCAGTACGACGCACCTTCAAACGCGCTCGTTCGCTAATTTCGCATTTTGCGACTCAGTCAGTTCAACCAACTACTCGTCGACGAGTTCGGAGATGCTTACGGCCAGGTTCTGCTTCGTGATTTGGCTCTCACCGAGTTGAACGATCAGACCGGCGCTCAAGCGCTAGCCGGCGGCGAAGACCCCCGAAACGTTTGGTTGGCCCTATGTCGGGCAGCGGGTGTGCCTAAATCTCGATGGCACGGTTTTGACAAGAAAAAGGGTCAGAACGAAACCAAGCCGAACAAATAAACGAATTTTGCGACACGGCTAAAGATTTTTCTCGAAATTCTGTTCGAATATTGGTAGCATCAATCTAAGCCAATTGCGGATGTGTTATCCACAGACGGCGAGCCAAACTGAATCAATGTCAGAGTCTGAACTTAGAGTCAAACCAGTCAGATTTTGAACCAGACACCCAGGTGTCAGAAGCAGAGGAAGAAATGCCATCACCGTCAGACCGCGAGAAAGCTCTCGACACCGCGCTTGCCCAGATCGACCGACAATTCGGCAAGGGCACAGTTATGCGCCTTGGTTCAGACGAGCGAGCTCCAGTCGAAATCATTCCGACCGGCTCAATCGCGCTCGATGTAGCCCTTGGCATCGGTGGCTTGCCTCGCGGCCGCATTATCGAGGTCTACGGCCCAGAGTCTTCCGGAAAGACCACCGTGGCCCTGCACGCAATTGCGAACGCACAGAAGGGTGGCGGCATCGCAGCATTCATCGATGCCGAGCACGCGCTAGACCCCGAATATGCCAAAGCTCTCGGTGTTGACATTGACGCGCTTCTGGTAAGCCAACCAGACACCGGTGAGCAGGCGCTCGAGATCGCAGACATGCTGATTCGTTCCGGTTCGATTGACATCATCGTCATCGACTCGGTGGCAGCGCTTGCTCCTAAAGCCGAAATCGAGGGCGAGATGGGCGATTCGCACGTCGGTCTTCAGGCACGTCTTATGTCGCAGGCACTGCGCAAGCTCACAGGTGCGCTGAATAGCACCAAGACCACCGCGATCTTCATCAACCAGTTGCGCGAAAAGATCGGCGTCTTCTTCGGCAGCCCAGAGACTACCGCCGGTGGTAAGGCACTCAAGTTCTACGCGTCAGTGCGTCTAGACATTCGCCGAATTGAGACCCTCAAAGATGGACAGGACGCAGTCGGAAACCGCACACGCGTGAAGGTGGTCAAGAACAAGCTGGCCGCTCCATTCAAGCAGGCAGAATTTGACATCATTTATGGCGTTCGAATCTCACGCGAAGGCAGTCTTCTTGATTTCGGCGTCGAGCAAGAGATCGTCAAGAAGTCCGGCGCCTGGTACACCTACGAGGGTGACCAGCTCGGTCAAGGCAAAGAGAACTCGCGCAACTTCCTCATCGAGAACCCTGCCGTTGCAGACGAAATCGAAAAGAAGATCAAGGCCAAACTGGGCATCGGTGTGCCCCGTGCCGTGGCCGACCTTCCGGCCGAAGAGGTCGAAGGTGAATCCGAGACGGCAGCTACTGCCTAATCGCAATTTTGATAGTTGTGAAACTTGAGTCGGGAAACCCATCCGGGTTTCCCGACTCATACTTTGCAAAAGATTCAACGATTGAGCCCGAACCGATAGATACTGACCCCGAACCGACAGATTTCGAAAAACTCGAGCGACGAGCCAAGAACATGCTCCTGCACCAGCTCAGTCGCTCGATTAAGTCCACCAAGCAATTGAGGGAATACCTCGTTAAAAGAGAGATTCCCGAACCCGTCATCGATGCCGCAATAGTGCGATTCACCGAGGCTGGGCTAATCGACGACCTCAAGTTTGCCGAGACATTCGCGGCCTCGAAACGCGCAACCCGAGGCTTGTCGACTGCCTCCCTCAGACGCGAGCTTGCTGGCAAAGGCATTGCAAGCTCGATTATTGATCAGGTATTGGCCGAATACACTCACGAGGAAGACCTGAACACAGCTACCCGACTCGCCGAGAAGCGCATCCGCTCGATGCAACATCTTGACCGCGAAGTTCGTCAGCGCAGGCTGCTCGGTTTTCTTGGGCGAAAGGGTTTTTCGAGCGGCATATGTTTTGCCGCTATTCGATCTGCCGAGCGGTCGCTGAACCTTTAGTCCACAGGTAAAATTGCGGTTATGAATCCGACCACGAACACGCGAACCTATGACGTTCGCACGTTCGGCTGCCAGATGAACGTTCATGACTCTGAACGTCTTAGTGGCTTGCTAGAGAGCGCCGGCTATCACAAAGCCAGCGACCCTGACGACGCTGACATCGTGGTCTTCAACACTTGCGCAGTTCGTGAGAACGCTGACAACAAGCTTTATGGCAACCTAGGGCAACTTCTGGTGAAAAAAGAGGCTAAACCTGGGCTGCAGATTGCTGTCGGTGGCTGTTTGGCGCAGAAAGACCGAGAGACGATCGTTCAGCGTGCACCATGGGTCGATGTGGTTTTCGGCACGCACAACATTGGTTCTCTGCCGGTGCTGCTCGAGCGCGCAAGGCACAACGAAGAGGCTCAGGTCGAGATTCTCGAATCTCTGCAAACTTTTCCGAGTCACTTGCCCGCTAAGCGTGAGTCAACCTACGCCGCTTGGGTTTCAATTTCGGTCGGCTGCAACAACACCTGCACCTTCTGCATCGTGCCCTCACTGCGCGGAAAAGAGAAGGACCGTCGTCCGGGCGAGATCCTGGCTGAGATTCAAGCGTTAGTTGACCAAGGTGTGGTTGAGGTTACCCTTTTGGGGCAAAACGTAAACACCTACGGCGTTGAATTTGGCGACAAGGGTGCGTTCGCCAAGCTGCTGCGCGCGTGCGGTCAAATCGAAGGGCTTGAGCGCGTTCGCTTTACGAGTCCCCATCCGGCTGCCTTCACCGACGATGTGATTGATGCGATGGCCGATACACCAAACGTCATGCCTACGCTTCACATGCCACTTCAATCGGGCAGCGATCGAATCCTCAAAGATATGCGACGCTCCTACAGAATCGAGAAATACCTCGGAATTCTTGAGCGTGTTCGACAGCAGATTCCTAACGCCGCAATCACAACAGATCTAATTGTGGGATTCCCCGGCGAAACTGAAGAGGATTTCCAGCAGACCATGCAGGCCGTTCGCGATTCCAGATTTGCGGCTTGCTACACCTTCCAGTATTCGAAGCGCCCCGGAACCCCGGCCGCTGAACTGCCAGATCAACTGCCAAAGGAAGTTGTGCAAGAGCGCTACGAGCGTCTGCTTCAGTTGGTCAACGAGATTGCCTGGCAAGAAAACCAGGCTCAAATCGGTCAGGTCGTCGAGGTGCTCGTGGCAAATGAGGGCCGCAAAGACTCCAAGACTTCACGACTGTCCGGCCGCGCTCGTGACAACCGATTGGTGCACTTCGAGGTGCCAGTCGGTGCTGACCTGCCGAGGCCTGGCGATGTGGTTACAGTCAAAATCACAGATGCGGCGCCGTATCACCTTCTGGCCGATCAAGACGCTGACGCTGTGTATCAACTGCGCCGCACTAGGGCTGGAGATGCTTGGTCTGCAGCTGAGGCCTCCTCTTGCGGCACGGGCGGCCAGGCTGCCGAATCAGGTTCAGGCGCAACCGTGAATCTTGGCTTGCCAGGGCTTCGGCCAGTGGACCACTAGTGCAACCTAAGCTCATCGCGGTGGTTGGCCCCACCGGCACGGGAAAATCCGACCTCGCGCTTCATCTTGCCGAGCAGCTCGTGACCCGCGGAGCAAAAGCCGAAATAGTAAACGCCGATTCGATGCAGCTCTATCGAGGCATGGATATCGGAACTGCGAAGTTGTCACCGACTGAACGGCGTGGGATCGCGCACCACCTGCTCGACGTACTCACACCGCGTGACGAATCAACGGCCGCCGAGTATCAGAAAAAGGCTCGCCCACAAATTCAAGAGATTCAAGCGAACGGCTCGGTGCCAATCTTGGTTGGCGGTTCGATGCTCTACGTCGCCGCGGTTTTGAACAATTTCGACTTCCCTGGCCGAGACGAGCAGCTGAGGGCAAGCCTGGAAAGCGACCTTGAGTTGATGGGGTCACGCAAGTTGCATCAAAGGCTCGAGCAGTTGGATGCCCAAGCCGCATCCAGAATCGATCCGGCAAATGGTCGACGAGTGGTTCGGGCCTTAGAGATTGTGATCTCGACCGGAGAACCCTTTGCGGCAGCCTTGCCCGAGCAGCCAGAGAGTTGGCAACCGGTGCTGGAAATCGGCTTGAACTCGGAGCGAGCGAACTTGACCCAACGTCTGGCTGACCGAGTATCCAAGATGTGGCACAAAGGGCTCGTCGACGAGGCAGAGAGATTGATTCCGCAGGGGCTGCGAGACGGAAAAACAGCTTCGCGAGCCATTGGCTACGCACAGGCTCTCGGCCAACTAGACGGGGTGCTAACCGAGGATGAAGCCAAAGCCGAAACCACGATGCTCACGCAACGATATGCTCGACGTCAAATGAGTTGGTTTAGGCGCGATGAGCGCATCCAGTGGTTGGACTATCAGGATCCGGATTACCTGGCCAAAGCCACCGAATTAGCCCTCGCTTGGCTTGACAGCCCGAACAAATAGGCTTTACCTATGGCTCTCTTGAATTTCACTAAAGGACACGGCACGGGCAATGACTTCGTGCTTTACCTTGACGAACACGGGGAGCGCCCGCTTACACCGGCCAAAATTGCCCGCATTTGCGATCGACACTTCGGCATCGGAGCCGACGGTGTTATTCGAGTAATCAGGTCCAGCCAGTTGCCAGAGGGTCGAGCTCTCCTCGCTGAAGAACCGGCTGCGGAATGGTTCATGGACTACTACAACTCTGACGGCTCGCTTGCCGAGATGTGTGGCAACGGCACTCGAGTTTTTGCACGATTCCTAACCGAGAAGGGCTTGGTCAAGTTGGCCGACGGTGAGACCCTGAGCATTGGAACCCGGGCGGGAGTTCGAGACATACAGCGCAACCTTGCCGGATTCGCTGTTGACATGGGTCGATGGAAGCTTGAATCGACTGAGATAGCGGTTCAGGCAGATGGGTTATCAGTCATCCGCCCCGGATTGGGAATCAACGTCGGAAACCCGCATGTCGTGGTGGCCCTGGCTGAGCAGAGTGAGCTGGATGCCCTAAACCTCCTTCAATCGCCGCAGTTGACTCCCGCTCCGGCCTCGGGCGCGAATGTTGAATTTGTGGTTCCGGCGGATCCTCTGGTTCAGTCGGGTGTTGGCATGATCAGGATGCGAGTTCACGAGCGCGGTTCTGGCGAAACCCTGAGTTGTGGCACCGGCATCGTGGCGGCAGCGCTTGCGACTCGCCACTGGGCAGGGCAGGGTGCGCCAAATCACTGGTCAGTGACTGTTCCCGGCGGAACTTTGGGTGTTCGAATGTTTGCCACTGAAGAAGGCGAGCACGTCGGCCTTTCTGGAGCAGCCGAATTGGTTTACGACGGTGTATTAGACCTGGATTCGTTGAGTTAGTTCTTCGTTGAGTTAGTTCGCTTCAACGCGAATCACTCGAAATCCCTTGTCGGTATCGATCCGTTCAACCTCGTGGGTCGACTCGAAGCGCTTGGAGAGCCAGGTCTGAAGCGAATCTGCCCCGAGTTGCTTCTGAACCACGAGGAAAGCCTCGCCGTGAGGCATCAACCTCGGCAACCAGTGCTCCAGGATTCCGTGCAACGCATCCTTGC
>CAZXFZ010000006.1:0-6534 GCA_964640285.1 uncultured Rhodoluna sp. | reverse complement strand
CGAATTGGTGGATTGGACCATTTGCTCTCGAATCGCACCTCTTGGGGCACTTCGTCGACGTGGTAAACTCTGACGTTCGAGAGTCCCAGCCGCTGGGCATTTATGCGAGTAAGGTCGAGCGAACGTTCATTAACGTCAACGGCCCAAACCGTGGTTTCGGGATACGCGATTGCCAGACTCAGGGCAATTGGCCCCCATCCGCAGCCCACATCCAGCAGGTTGCCAAAGTTTGGTGCTAAATCGAGGTGGCGAAGCAAAGCCTTTGTGCCCGTGTCGACGTGATCTGGACTGAACACACCGCCGCCCGTCGTTACTTTGACCTCGCGACCAGCCAGTGTTACCGAGATTTCCTTGGGCTTAAACTCAGCCCTCGGCTGGCTTGTGAAGTAATGCTCGGCAGACATATCGGCAACCTTATTACATCGGGCGAAGTATGGTTGTTCTCGTGTCGAAGAAACCAGAGAGCGAGCAGCCACCAGCATCGAGCGAGTGGATTGTCGAGGATGAGTTCGCGACACCTGATCTCAGCAAGGCTCGCGCCGCCGTAAATCGAATCTTGGACCGAGATGCCAGGGCCGCTGCTCTGGGCGATGAGCGCACGCACGGTCACAGCGAGTTCGACGGGCAACAACTTGATCTTGAGGAAAGGTCTGCGCTTCGCCGCGTTGCTGGGCTTTCGACCGAGCGAGAGGACATCTCCGACGTTGAATACCGCCAGCTGCGACTCGAGAAGGTCGTGCTCATCGGCCTTTACGGCCAGCAATCGCTCCAGGAGGCCGAGAACTCGCTTCGTGAACTAGCCGCTCTGGCAGAAACCGCGGGAGCCGAGGTCTTGGATGGTTTGCTGCAAAAGCGAGCCCACCCCGACGCCGCCACATTTTTGGGCAAAGGTAAGGCACAAGAGCTGAAGGCTCTGGTTGCAGCTGTCGGCGCTGACACCGTAATTGCGGACACCGAATTGGCTCCAAGTCAGCGTCGCGCTCTCGAAGACGTTGTCAATGCGAAGGTGATTGATAGAACCGCGGTAATTCTCGACATTTTTGCTCAGCACGCCAAGAGCCGCGAAGGCAAGGCGCAGGTTGAGCTGGCGCAACTTGAGTATCTGTTGCCGAGGCTTCGCGGTTGGGGTGAATCTATGTCACGTCAGGCCGGTGGACAGGCGGCTGGCGGTGTCGGTATGGGTTCGCGTGGTCCGGGTGAAACCAAAATCGAACTCGATCGCCGCCGAATCAACACGCGAATGGCAAAACTGCGCAAACAGATTGCCGCGATGAAACCAGCTCGTGAGACCAAACGGGCAAATCGCACACGAAACTCTGTGCCCGCGGTAGCAATTGCCGGTTACACAAACGCGGGCAAGTCATCACTGCTAAACCGAATAACGCAGGCTGGAGTCCTAGTTCAGAACGCCTTGTTCGCAACGCTTGATCCAACTGTTCGCAAGGCTGTGACACCCGATGGTCGCGCATACACGCTGGCCGACACCGTTGGTTTCGTTCGCAATCTGCCGCACCAGCTGGTTGAGGCTTTCCGGTCGTCCCTCGAGGAGATCGAATCGAGCGACCTAGTAGTGCATGTGGTCGACGCCTCACACCCGGATCCTGCTGGACAAATCGCCACGGTTCGTGAGGTGATCGCCGAGGTTGGCGCAAGCGGCATCCCAGAGCTCGTCGTTTTCAATAAAGTAGACCTAGACTATGCTGTAACTCGAATGGCGCTTCGCGGCATGGAACCTGGGTCGATTCTGGTCTCTTCAAGAACTGGCGAAGGTATCGATGAGCTCGTCGCTGCGATTGCCGATCGTCTGCCCGAACCCGACATACGGGTTACAGCGGTAGTGCCTTACAGTCGCGGCGATTTGGTTTCGAGGTTGCACCTAAACGCGCAAATCCTTGCTCTGGAATACGTTGAAGAGGGAACGAAGGTAACAGCCCTGGTGAATCCGGTAATGGCCACCGAGCTCGAACCGTATAGGGTTGCGTCCGCTTAGAGCTTTCGAAGCACAGTTACGACTTTGCCCTGAATCTCGCAATTGTCGCCAGGAATCGGATCCATGCTCGAATTACGTGGGATCAGCCAAACGTGACCATCGACTTGCTTGAAGACTTTTACGGTTGCTTCGCCATCCAGCAAAGCAGCGACGATGTCGCCGTTTTCTGCCGTCTTCTGAGCCCTAACCACCACGAAGTCGCCATCGCAAATTGCAGCGTCGATCATCGAGTCTCCGTGAACTTCTAGCATGAATAGATCGCCCTTGCCCACATATTCGCGGGGGAGCGGAACGATCTTTTCCTGGTTTTGCTCAGCAGTTATTGGCACACCCGCAGCAATTCGACCAACTAGCGGCACCATCGCGGCGTCTGAGTACGGAGCATTGTCGAATGAGCGAGTTTGCTCGACCAGGTGCTCGGGTTCAATCAGGATGCGAATTCCTCGGGCCAATCCATCGAGCGCTATGTAGCCGGCTTTCTCAAGTTCGGAAAGCTGGTACTTGACGCTGGAGGCAGCACTGAGGTCGACGGCATCGCCAATCTCTCGCATCGACGGCGAGTATCCACGTTCGTTGCGATAGCTGATTATGAATTGCAGGATGCGTTCGCGCACCTCACTCAGTGAATTACTGCTTCGCTTGCCGGCCATCTTGACCCCTTCGGTTAGCTGTCTTTACCTGCGGATTCGAATCAATGTCCGACCCCACCTGTTTACTGCTCTTGTCGAAAGTTTATTCGGATTTCTAAAGAAATCACAACAAATTTTCGAAAAGTTTCGAAAAAAGTATTGACAAAACCCATAGGCAATTTCGTAATCTTGTTCTAAATCGAACAAGTGTTCGAATACAGCAGCAGAAGGAAGCCAAGAAATGACTCAGTTCACTTCAAACAACGGTTCACGTGTGATTCGCCCTGGTCACCTAGATCGTCGTCAGGTTCAGGTGCGTGTATCGGCTTCACCTACTCGTATTTTTGTTCGACGAGCGACCGCTCTTCTAGTGCTGGCTGCTGCTGTTTGGGCTTTGCTCTTCGGTCAGTCTGCAATTGCCTCGAACACTCCGGGGGCCAACGCGACGTCATTTAGCTATGTCACGGTTGAAGCTGGCGACACTCTGTGGTCCCTTGCGGAAACCTACGCAACCGACGAAGACGCTCGCGATTGGATTCAGGATTTGGCATCGCTAAACGCCCTAGCGAGTGCTGAGATTTATCCAGGTCAAAAGCTGGCTCTGCCTCAGCGCTAAAAACCTTCGCAAGCCGCGACGAGGCAGCTGCCGCTAACCTTGGGTTGTGGCAAATCTCGAAGACCTTCCGCTTAGAGCCGACCTTGTCGGCCAAAAACCATACGGTGCACCTCAACTTTCGGTGCCGGTTTCGCTAAACGTCAACGAGAACACCCATCGAATCCCCGAAGCCGTTGCTCTCGACATAATCGAGCGCCTGTCTCGAGCGATTCTCAACATAAACCGTTACCCCGATCGCGAGTTCTTAAACCTGCGGCAAGCCTTAGCCGACTACCTCGGGCACGGTTTGCTCGCGCAGAACCTCTGGGCTGCGAATGGTTCAAACGAAGTGCTTCAACAGATTTTTCAGGCCTTTGGTGGCCCAGGCCGCACCGCGCTCAGCTTTGTTCCCACCTATTCGATGTATCCGCTCATTGCGCAGGGCACTGGCACGGGCTGGATTGGTGTCACGCGCAATGAAGACTTCGAATTGAGTGCCGACTTGGTTACAGAGTCGATCCGGCTACACCGACCCGACATCATCCTGATCTGCTCGCCCAATAACCCGACCGGAACGCCCGTCGACCTCTCAGTGATCGAGGCTGCATACGACTCGATGGCGGCTAATCCAAACGGTGTGCTGGTAATCGACGAAGCCTACGCCGAGTTTGCGCACGGTCCTGATAGCTCTGCCCTGAGATTGCTTGCCGGGCGAGAGCGACTCATGATTTCTCGAACCATGTCCAAGGCGTTTGCATTTGCAGGTGCTCGATTGGGTTATCTGGCTGCCGATTCCGCTGTTGTAGACGCACTTCGCTTGGTTCGCCTTCCATACCACCTAAGCGCGCTGACTCAGGCGGCAGCAGAGGGGGCGCTGGCCCACTCGGCCGAGATGCTGTCAACTGTCGCCGAAATCAAGTACCAGCGCGATCGCATCCAGGATGCCCTTGCCGCTTTGGGGCTAAAGGTCTATCGCTCGGACGCAAACTTTGTTCTCTTTGGCGGATTGAAAGACCCAGAGCTGGTGTGGCAGCAATTGCTCGATCAGGGCATCCTGATTCGAAATGTTGGTCTACCTGGAACCCTTAGGGTTACTGCTGGCACCGAAGCTGAAACTTCAGCCTTCATCGCCGCACTCGAGCGAATTCTCAAGGACAACTAGACTGTTGGTATCCCCAAAGACGCTCTGTCGAAAGGTCGTACCGTGAGCAGAATCGCCAGTATCGAGCGCCAGACCTCAGAGTCGAGCATCAAACTTTCACTCAACCTTGATGGCACCGGCAAATCGAACATATCTACGACCGTGCCTTTTTTTGATCACCTTTTGACTGCTCTTTCGAAACACTCGCTCATCGACCTCGAAGTGGCTGCCTCTGGTGACACGCACATCGATGTGCACCACACCGTCGAGGACACCGCAATCAGTTTCGGCCTTGCCCTGAAGCAGGCTCTGGGCAACAAGACCGGCATCGGTCGATACGGAGATGCCACCGTTCCGCTCGATGATGCTTTAGCCCGGGCAGTTGTAGACGTCTCTGGTCGCCCCTATTTGGTTCACTCAGGCGAGCCAGCCGGTTTTGAATTCCACCTGATTGGCGGCCACTTCACCGGCTCACTGCTGAGGCACGTCTTCGAATCAATCGCCTATAACGCAGGCCTGACCCTGCACATAACTTTGCTAGCTGGTCGCGATCCGCACCACATCGCAGAAACCGAAATCAAGGCGTTTGCACGCGCGCTTCGCAAAGCAATCGAGGTTGATCCCCGCGTTGACGGTGTGCCTTCGACTAAGGGAGCCCTGTGATCCGACCTTCGGTCGTGGTCCTCGATTACGGCAGCGGAAACGTTCACTCGGCTGCCAAGGCGATTGAGGCAGCAGGAGCGACGGTTCGACTCACTGCAGACCGGGATGCGATTCTCGCAGCAGACGGCCTGCTTGTACCAGGGGTGGGTGCCTTCAAAGCGGTTATGGAACAGTTGAACCAGGTGCGTGCTGCTGAACTCATCGATAAACGACTGGTTGCTGGCCGGGCGGTCTTGGGCATCTGTGTTGGAATGCAGGTCATGTTCGAACGTGGTTTGGAGCATGGCTACGATGAACCGGGTCTCGGGCAGTGGCCGGGGGTCGTTTCACAACTGAACTCACCCCGGTTGCCCCACATGGGCTGGAACAACGTATCCGCCGCTGCCGGATCAAAACTATTCGCTGGCATCGAAGACGAACGCTTTTATTTTGTTCACTCGTACGCAGCAAAGAGCTGGGATTTGGTGTCAGACGGACCGCTGGCGGCACCTAAGGTCAGCTGGTGCGAATACGGCGAACGGTTCATCGCGGCAGTCGAGAACGGCCCACTCATGGCTACTCAGTTTCACCCCGAAAAATCGGGCGAAGCCGGAATCCGATTGCTGTCCAACTGGATTGCGACACTCTAAGAACCAAAAGCAGAGGACCACATGACTACAAAACTCGAACTCTTGCCTGCCGTGGATGTTGCCGACGGCAAGGCGGTTCGCTTGACTCAGGGTGAGGCCGGCTCAGAGACCGACTACGGTCACCCGGTCGAGGCCGCTCTGACCTGGATTCAGGCAGGCGCCGAGTGGATTCACCTGGTTGACCTGGATGCCGCTTTCGGTCGGGGCGACAATCGGTCGATCATTGCCGAGGTGGTCAGCGCATCCAAATCCGTGAAAATCGAGCTATCAGGGGGAATCCGCGATGACGCATCCTTGGAGGCCGCACTCGAAGCGGGCGCTACTCGAGTGAATCTTGGGACCGCCGCTCTAGAAGATCCAGATTGGACTGCCCGTGTCGTCGCAAAATACGGCGACTTTATCGCGGTTGGCCTCGATGTGCGCGGCACTACTTTGGCCGCACGTGGCTGGACCCGAGAAGGTGGCGACCTCTACGAGGTGCTGGCCAGGCTCGAGGATGCCGGTTGCTCGCGATACGTGGTTACCGATGTGACCAAGGATGGAACCCTGCGTGGACCGAATTTGGAATTGTTGAAGTCGGTTCTTCAGAAAACCAGCAAACCGGTTGTGGCTTCGGGTGGCATTTCTTCGCTCGACGACATTCGAGACCTGCGCGATCTTGTTCCGCTTGGGCTCGAGGGGGCAATTCTCGGCAAATCCCTATACGCGGGCAAGTTCACTCTTGAGCAAGCCCTCGAAATCGCGGGTAACTAGTGTCGGTAAATCACGAGGATTTTCCCCACCTAAACCACGACCGGTTCGCTGACTCGGCTGGGCGAAGCTGGTCCGGCCGGGAATTCGAGTCAAACAACTGGGCCGAGGATGATGGCTCGGCGCCACCCGCACTT
>CAZXFZ010000005.1:0-17665 GCA_964640285.1 uncultured Rhodoluna sp. | reverse complement strand
CCAGATCTTTGGTCAGCCCAGCCTTCTCGTAATACTCAGTCACCACCTTGGAACCCGGAGCAAGAGAGGTCTTGACCCACGGCTTTGCCTTGAGTCCCTTCTCAACCGCCTTTCGCGCAACGAGGCCAGCGGCCAACATTACCGATGGGTTCGAGGTATTGGTGCACGAGGTTATAGATGCAATGGTCACGTGCCCGTGGTCAAGAGCAAAATCCTTGCCTGAAACCTGAGTCGGCTTGCTCTTTTCGGATGCGTAAGCAGGCAGGACCTCCTCGAACGCGCGCTTTGCGGCACTCAGCTCGATGCGATCCTGAGGGCGCTTTGGTCCGGCGATAGACGGAACTACGGTTGCGAGATTCAATTCCATGTACTCGCTGTATCGCGGTTCGATGGCAGGGTCGTGCCACAACCCCTGAGCCTTACAGTAGGCCTCAACGAGGTCTAGCTGCTCCTGAGTTCTTCCGGTGGTTCGCAGGTAGTCGATAGTTACGTCGTCGATTGGGAAAATCGCGACCGTCGAACCAAACTCAGGTGACATGTTGCCGATGGTTGCACGGTTGGCTAGCGGAACTGAGCCGACACCATCGCCGTAGAATTCCACAAACTTGCCGACGACACCGTGCTTGCGAAGCATCTCGGTAATGGTGAGCACCACGTCAGTTGCGGTTACTCCGGCTTGGATAGAGCCCGTCAGCTTGAAACCAACAACCTTTGGAATGAGCATAGACACTGGCTGGCCGAGCATAGCTGCCTCAGCCTCAATGCCACCAACACCCCACCCAAGCACGCCGAGTCCGTTAACCATGGTCGTGTGCGAATCGGTGCCAACACAGCTGTCTGGATAGGCCTGCAGAACGCCGTTGACCTCGCGAGCCATCACAACGCGAGCCAGGTATTCGATGTTTACCTGGTGAACGATGCCGGTGCCGGGAGGCACGACCTTGAATTCTTCGAAGGCAGTTTGACCCCAGCGAAGGAACTGGTAGCGCTCCCCATTGCGCTGATACTCCAGCTCAACGTTCTTCTCGAAGGCATCAGGAGAACCTGCTACGTCAATCTGTACCGAGTGGTCGATCACGAGCTCAGCTGGAGCTAGTGGATTGATCTTCTTGGGATCGCCACCGAGTGCCGATACCGCTTCACGCATGGTGGCAAGGTCAACGACGCAAGGCACACCGGTGAAATCTTGCATGATGACTCTGGCAGGAGTGAACTGAATTTCGGTGTCAGGCTCTGCTGCGGCATCCCAGTTCACCAAGGCCTTGATTTGCTCTGCGGTGACATTGGCGCCATCTTCAGTGCGCAGCAAGTTCTCAAGAAGAATCTTCAGGCTATAAGGAAGCGTCTTGGAGTCAACCGAGTTCAACTTGAATATCTGGTAGGACTTTCCGCCTACCTGAAGAACGTCTGACGAACCGAAACTGTTTACCTTGGACATCTACGTCCGCTCCTGTCTCATTCTGGAATCTCGTCCTAATCTACCAGCGAATGTGAGCTCATCCATTGAGAGCCACAGGCAGACAGAGCTACCTAGACGCGCGGTGCTGAATCTGAGATTGCGTTGGACTCTTCACGATCAACCAGCAGATCCAGAGTGCAGCCGCCCACATCGGAACACCCATGAGGGCTTTGGCGAGAGACATAGCGGCTAGGTCGTTACTGATGTAAAGCGGCACTTTGACCAGCAAACGGATGGCGAACACACTCGCGAGCACTGCTGTGCCCAGAGAATACCTTCGAAGTAGCTTCGAATCCTTGCGCCATAGCGTTCCCTCTTGACGAATGAACCCCATGATCAGACCGACAATTGGCCATCGAATGAGAATCGAAATAACTAGAGGCACTAGGTAAAGGCCGTTAGTGACTAGATCGGGCAAGAAGTAGTCTCGAGTTTCGCCGCCTGGCCGCAATGCAAACCAGGCCGACACGCCCACAACGGCGGCACCAACGAGGACTTGAACTAATGGCTGCCTTCTGACCACACGAAAAACCAAGAACGCTAAAGAGGTGGAAAGAGCGAACACAACTGCAAGCGTCGCATTCTTGGACACCAGGAAAATCAGAATGAAAATCAAACTGGGAGAAATCGACTCGACTATTCCGAGCTTTCCGCCTGATGCGTGCAGAAGCGACTGGGCGTCAAATTGCAATCCCTGATCGGTTTGACTCAAACCCAGTTTTCTGCTCAGGTTCTCCCTGAGTTGTTCGTCTTTTTCTTCTAGGGCCATTTCTAACCCTGATTCGGGATGCGGATTTCGAGCAAATCCATTGGCGGAACTGGAGTTTCGTCTCGACGAACAACTATCTGACGAAACAGATCGTCTGCATCAGCCGCGGATCTTGGATCGGTGAGTGCAGCACCCGAGATCAGTCCACGCAGGAACCACTTAGGGCCATCAACTCCAACGAATCGAGCCATGCGAACTCCGACGTTCTTTCCCGAGGAATCCTTAACCTCGACCTTCGCGAGGAGCTCGGGCCCCAGTGATCCCACTCGCTCCTCGACTTCACCCCCGGATGACTTGATGCCAGCGGCGATTTGAGCTCGGATGTCATGCCATATTCCCGAAGACTTGGGTGCGGCGAAAGCCTGCAGCTGCAATTGCCAATTGCCCGCGTCAAGGGTTATGGCCAACGGGCGATTCGTCGATTCCTCAACCTCAAGCTTTACTGACACGTCGTCGCGCACCGGAACCTGCATACAACCGAGATCAATAACAGTCAGAGCCGCTCGTACCTCTGAGAAGTCAAGCGGGCCAGCAGTAGCACGATCCGCAGGGGCGGACTTTGGTTGAGTATTCATTATCTTGTTCCTGTCGATCCGAATCCGGCTTCCCCGCGAAACGATTCAGGGAGCTCTAGCACGTGAACAAATTCGGCGGTTTCAACCCTTTGAATGACCAACTGTGCGATACGGTCACCCCGCGTGATCGCGAATTCCTCAGAGCCTGTGTTGAGAAGCGTGACACGTAACTCACCTCTGTAGCCAGCGTCGACCGTACCGGGTGCATTGACGATCGTGATGCCGTTTTTCGCTGCTAACCCGCTTCTAGGATGAACGAAACCAGCAAAACCATTCGGTAGGGCAATTCGAACGCCTGTACCTACCGTATAACGCTCTCCTGGCTGCAATACCAAAGACTCAGTCGAACGGAGGTCTGCGCCGGCATCGCCAGGCTGGGCGTAAACGGGTTCGAAGCCGGGTTCGGCAACCAAGAGAACAGGCAACTTACTCATCCATTCGAGCGTAATCTAGACGAGTGAAAAACAAGGGCCAAGCCGACGAACTTTATCGAGAAAAACTATTCCCATCGATAAACACAGCCATGGCATTCCTAATGCCTGTGCCCATTGCATGGCTGGCCGCTTTTCCTTTCAACCAGTATGCGGGGCTCATTGTGGGTGTCGTGATCGCCGCGACTGGCTATTCCGTCGTTTGGGTAAAGAGTCCAACGATTCGAGTGACACTCAAAGCGTTACATGTCGGTGAGGCCAACCTGCCGATGAATGAGATTCAAAAGATCGACATTTTCAAGGGAGATCAGGCGCAAGTTGAGCGCGGGCCTAAACGGAATCCAGAAGCGTTCGTTGTTTTGCGAGGCACGGCAAACAAGCTAGTCAAGGTGGAATTGCAGTCGAAACTCGACCCCACGCCTTACTGGCTATTTGGAACCAGAAACCCGGAAGTCCTGGTTCAAGCGATTAATCGAGCTAAGGGCTAACCCTCTGCACACTCGGTGCACTGCTTGCCATACTTGCCCTTCTTAGAAGAGAGCATGCTGTGGTGCTTCACGATAAAACATTCACTGCAAGTGAATTCGTCATCCTGGGGCGGCAGGATAACGACATCAAGATCCTCAACGACATCTGGAATAACCGCGAAAGCGTCGACCGAATCAACTTCGTCTACATCGACTGAGCTTCCCAGTTTGTCGGGAACACGCTCTTTTAGAACCTCTATCGATTCGTTGTCGTCATCCGACTTGCGCGGTGCGTCGTAATCGGTAGCCATCGCCTTGGCCTTTCGTTCTGTGTCTTCGGGCGCGCCTAGTCTCTAACAAAAGATGCCGATTCGACAACACGACACGCCAAGACCTGTTCGGCAACAATGTATTTTCAAGGCAGACTTGTCAGCAAAAGGAGGCCCACGATGGAAAGACTTCACTTCAGCCATATGACCGAGAATGACCTCGTCATGCTGAGCGATGACGGAACTGAATATCAGGTTGCCATCGATGACAGCCTTCGGAGTGCCATAAAGCGAACCGCTGGCCAACCACAGCCAGGTGCAAACCTCCCCAGCCCTAGAGAGATTCAGGAGCTGGTTCGCAATGGCAAGAGCATTGCCGAGATTTGCGAACTGACCGGAGGGCAAGAGGACTACGTTTCAAAATTCGCCCAACCTGTGCTCGATGAACTTAGTCACATTGTCGAGTCAGCCAAGGCGGTTCGGATTTCCCTGGCCGGAGATCGCTTCTCAGACATCACCCAGATCGAATTCGGGGCTCTTATCGCATCCCGCCTTGCATCTGCAGGTGCCACCACTTCTAGCTGGACCAGTCACCGTGTTGATCTTGGCAGCTGGCAGGTTCGGATCGACTTCGATTTGGTTGATGGGCGGGGTGCCGCAATTTGGACATTTGATCCGCGCAAGCTGGTCTTAACTCCAGAGAATGAGGCGGCACTGAGCCTCTCATCCACGGAAAGCCTTCACAGCAACCTGATTCCGAAGCTAAAACCAGTTAGTGCGACAGCAATTAGCTCCAGTGCTTCAAGCGCGGGCCAGCGTAACGCAGAAGGTGCAACAAGTTCTATCCGAGAGACAATCGCCGCTGCGAACCTTAAATCCAATCTTCTAGCCCCCGAGGTCGAAGAGGGCTCACTCCCCGCATCTACCGAGGATGAAGAGAACTCAAGGAAATCACATCTAACCGTCGTAAAGACGGCTGAATCCGAAGCCGAACCAAAAATCGAAATCCAAGCTGCGCCTAAAAATGATTCAGAACCGGATTCTCACGCCGGACCTACGAGCCAACTGTTGAATGAAGTCAGATCCAAGCGCAGCAACACCTCGGGGCCAAACTCAGCAGGTTCATCTGCGCCGAGTGCAACCGATGCCGATCTGAGACAACCTGGTGCAACGCGTCCGTTAATTCCAGTCGAGGAACCAACTCCTGTTACAACCTCAATTCGTGTTGTCACGGAGGATCAACTGTCGCCTGCTCATTCGTTGCACGGAAATCGAGCCGAAGAATCACAGTTGCCCGAAGTTGAACCCGAGGATGTCGTCGAAGATGAGCTCTTTGATGGCAACTCTGAGCCCCAAATTGAGATCAAAAACCAAGCCACAGCCGAGCCGAAGCAAGAAGTGAAAAAGGGGCGGCCAGGAATTCCAAGCTGGGACGAAATCGTATTCGGCACCAAGACCGACGATCAGTAACAACGCCTAACGCGAGGCCTGTTTCCTCAGCCTTTAGCAATGAGCAAGGGCACGTTGAGCTCTTCAGGCGAAATCCCGCCGTGGTGACCCATCATCCTGAGTGATTTTGAAGAGGCAAAGTCTCGGTGATATAGAGCACCGCCCCCAGAGCAAATCAAATAAAGATCAGGAATACGCTCAGTGAACTCGAGACTAGCCACCTGCCAGCATTGAAGTGCTAACTCGGCAGGAGTGGCTACCAGCACCGAATCGGGTAACAACTGCCTAAGTGATTGCTGGTAAACAGTCACTTCAGTCGAATTATCAAGGTAGACAAAGTTGCAGCGGGTGTCGCCGCCAACAAAAATCGGCCGGTTGACCGATAGCTCATCCCAGTGGATTTGTTCTTTTTGAGAAACCGCAATCATTCCGTGATCGGCAGTCACAACTACCTGCTGCCCTGAACCGAGCGACGAGGTTAGTCTGCAAACTTCGCGGTCAACAGCCTCGACCTGCTCGAACCATCGGGCACTATAAGGACCAAATGCGTGGCCCACTTGGTCAACTTCTGGAACATAAAGATAAACAACACCCCTGAACGACGATCGAAGAATCTTCATAACCTCGTCAAACCTTTGTCCTAGTTCATCAGCTGCAACGAACCGAGCATCCGGGAGCATGGCCTCGGTGAAGCCGCTGGCTTGGTAGGCAGAATGCCCGACGAAAACCTTTTCTGCGCCGTGAGGGATTGAACGGCCCAGCGAGACGGCGCTGCCAAGCCATTTCGTGGAGGCTCCGGCTTCAGTCCAACCGCTCAGCATGTTTTGTGACTGCCCGGTTAGCCTGTCAAATAACTGATAACCGAGAAAGCCGTGATCAGCTGGCATGAGTCCGGTAGAAAGACTGACAAGCGCTGCTGCGGTCGTAGACGGGAAGACGGTGGCAATCTTTTTGTCGATTTGTGGAAGCGAGTTCATAAATCGAGCGTGGCCTGAGGCGAGCGACAAATTAGCGCTCCCGAACCCATCGATAAGAAGAACCACGGTGACCTTGCTTGGTTTCAACTCAAGAAAGTTTGGTAGTCCCTGAACGCTGGCAACGGCCGAAGCGAATACATGCCGCAGCCTCCCCAAAGTTTTTGGGGCTCGGGGTAAAGTCGATGCCATCAGGTAAATCTTGCCACACAGCCATCGGGACACATGACGGAAAAGCAATCGCAAACGGAACGAATTATCGACATCGATCTGTCGTCCGAGATGCAGGAATCGTTCCTCGAGTATTCATACTCGGTCATCTATGCGCGCGCCCTGCCTGACGCAAGAGACGGCTTGAAGCCGGTGCACCGTCGAATCATCTATCAGATGGGCGAAATGGGTTTGCGCCCAGATCGTGGACATGTGAAATCCGCCCGCGTAACCGGCGAGGTGATGGGAAAACTTCACCCGCACGGTGACGGGGCTATCTACGATGCTTTGGTTCGCATGGCACAACCCTTCAGCCTGAGAATGCCGCTGATTGATGGCCACGGCAACTTTGGCTCATTGGATGATGGTCCTGCGGCGGCTAGGTACACCGAAGCGCGGTTGTCTGATGCGTCAATGCTCATGAACGAAGGGCTTGATGAGGATGTCGTTGACTTCAAGCCCAATTACGATGCCCAATTGACCGAACCCGAAGTCCTCCCTGCCGCATTCCCAAACCTTCTGGTTAATGGGTCAAGTGGAATCGCAGTTGGCATGGCTACCAACATGCCCCCACATAACCTTCGAGAGGTGATATCGGCTGCAAGATACCTGCTGGATAATCCTCAGGCGACACTTGACGATCTGATGCGGCACCTTCCTGGTCCAGATTTGCCGACCGGAGCGATAATCACAAATCTCGACGGAATTCGTGAAGCGTATGAAACTGGGCGAGGCATTTTCAAGATGCGTGCAAAGGTTTCGGTCGAGAGCGTCGGGCCAAGAAAACTGGGTCTCGTTATCACTGAACTCCCCCACCTTGTTGGGCCTGAAAAGGTAATCGAGAAGATTAAAGACGGCGTCAATTCGAAAAAGCTGCAGGGCATATCTGACGTAACCGATCTAACCGACCGAACCAACGGACTAAAGCTGGTTGTCGGCTTGAAAACAGGTTTCGATCCGGCAGCGGTTCTGGAATTGCTGTACAAGTTCACACCGCTCGAAGAGTCATTTGGAATCAATAACGTGACACTTGTGGCCGGAAGACCGGCAACTCTTGGGTTGAGAGATTTGCTTGGCGTGTACCTAGCTCATCGTGTCCTGGTGACCAGACGTCGCAGCAAGAACCGCCTCGGAAAAAAACAGGCGCGACTGCACCTGCTTGAAGGATTGCTTGTCGCCATCGCCGACATCGACAAAGTCATCGCTGTTATTCGCAATAGTGAAGAAGTTGAAGAGGCCAGGAACAACCTGCAAACAACCTTTGGCCTATCAGAGGCTCAGGCGGAATACATACTCGAGCTCCGACTGCGCCGGCTCACCAAGTTCAGCAGAATCGAATTGGAGACGGAGAGTGCCACTCTTCGTCAGGAAATCGCCGACCTGGAACGAATTCTTGCAAATGACCAGGCTTTGCGGACTGTTGTTTCTGAGGAATTAGGTCTGGTTGCAGAGAAGTTCGGCGACTCTAGAAGATCGGTGCTACTGAGTGAATCGGGCGAGATAAAGCCACTGACTGCCGCTAAAGCGATGACCATGGATGCCGAGCTGGCAGACCAACCGTGTGGCATCCTGCTTACGGCTAGCGGTCTGCTGGGTCGACTCAGCGAAGAAGAGTTCGGTCAGACGTCATCAAAACGCAAGAAGCACGATGCCGTTCGCAGTCGAATTCTAACCACCACGAGAAGCGACCTTTTGTTTGTGACTTCAAAAGGACGCGCCTTGCGAATCCACGCCGCAGACGTGCCTCCAGCGACATCTAACGACCACACAAGTTTCGTCACCGCAGCTGACTTTCTTGGCGTTAGGTCAGATGAGCAGGTTCTCTGCTGCCTCGACGCAAACGAGGCTAGAACGCTAGCTCTCGGCACTAAGCAAGGTGTTGTGAAACGAGTGCTTCCGGACTACCCATCCAAAGAGGAATTTGAGGTCATTTCACTCAAGGACAATGACGAGGTCATTGGCGCAGCTCTAACGAATGACACAGATTTCCTTGTTTTTGTCACAGCACAGGCTCAACTTCTGCACTATTCGGCAAGCAACGTGAGACCGCAGGGTCGACCAGCCGGCGGAATGGCCGGAATCTCACTGGACGAATCAGATCGCGTTGTGTTCTTTGGAAGTTACTCGCCCGAATCTGATTCAAAGGTCGTAACAGTAGCGAATTTCTCGGGCGCGCTGGCCGGTGTTGACCCGGGCTCAATCAAGCTTTCAGCGATTAGCGAGTTTCCGATTAAGGGTCGAGCCACTGGCGGTGTTAGAGCTCACAAGTTCTTGAAGGGTGAGGATCAGCTCGCACTGGCTTTCATCGGAGCCAGTCCGGCTGCAATTGGAAAATCGGGTTCACCAGTCGAACTTCCAGAATCACTGTCAAAGCGCGACGCAAGCGGAGACGCTCTCAACACCCCGATTGTGTTTATCGGGGAAAATATCGAGAGTCTGAACTAAGCGTCGATTCGATCGCGCTCAAAACTATCGGCTGAGTCGATAATGAAGTCACGTCTAGGGGCAACATCGTTACCCATCAGGAGTTCGAATACTCGCTCTGCCGCGGCGGCATCCTCAACCTTTACCCGTCGAAGTGTTCGCTTCGATTTGTCCATAGTTGTTTCGGCCAGCTGATCGGCATCCATCTCGCCGAGTCCCTTGTAGCGCTGAATCGGCTCTTTGTAGCGCTTGCCAGCTTTGGCAAGCTTCTCCAAGAGATTCTCAAGTTCAGCTTGGGAATAGGTGTAGACCACCTCGTTTGCCTTCGCGCCAGGGTTGATTATTTCAACTCGATGCAGTGGCGGGACCGCAGCAAACACGCGACCAGCTTCAACCAACGGCCGCATGTATCTGAAGAACAGGGTCAATAGAAGAGTTCTGATGTGCGCCCCATCTACATCGGCATCGCTCATCAGAATAACCTTGCCGTACCTCGCCGAATCCAGCTCAAAGCTTCTACCGGAGCCGGCTCCTATGACCTGGATGATCGATGCGCACTCGGCGTTAGACAGCATGTCGCTCACCGACGCCTTTTGCACGTTGAGGATTTTTCCGCGGATCGGAAGCAGCGCCTGATACTCACTATCGCGCGCCAATTTAGCTGTGCCCAGTGCGGAGTCTCCCTCAACGATAAACAGCTCCGAACCCTCAGTCTCTTGGGTTCGACAATCTACGAGTTTGGTTGGCAGGGATGAAGTCTCAAGTGCGTTCTTTCGACGCTGGGTCTCTTTGTGAGTTCTGGCACTGACTCGCGCCTTCATTTCAGCAACGACCTTCTCGAGAAGTAAAGATGTCTGAGTCTTGTCGTCCCTCTTTGGACTGGCAAATCGTTCGTTCAGAGTCTTCGAAACGATGTTGGAAACAATGTTCTTGACCGCGGGCGTGCCGAGTACCTCTTTGGTTTGGCCTTCAAACTGTGGTTCAGACAGCCTCACGGTCACGATAGCCGTCAAACCGGCTAGAACATCATCCTTTTCGAGCTTGTCGTTACCTAGTTTGAGCTTTCGCGAATTGGCCTCCGTTTGCGCTCGCAGAACCTTCAGGAGAGCCTGTTCGAAACCTAGTAAATGGGTTCCGCCCTTTGGTGTAGCGATGATGTTGACGTATGACTTGACCATGGATTCGTAGCCGGTGCCCCAGCGCACGGCAACGTCAACCCCGCATTCGCGCTCAACCTCTCGGGAAACCATGTTTCCTGAGTCATCCAAAACAGGAACAGTTTCGACGAATGTTCCGCTCCCACTCAAGCGCCAGACGTCCGTGACCGCAGAGTCTGGGGCAAGGTGTTCAACAAATTCGGCAATTCCCCCGTCGAATTTGAATTCGAAAGACTGCCGCTCAGAACCGGCTCGCATGTCGTTGATGGAAATCGAGAGTCCTGGAACCAAGAATGCTGTTTGTTTTGCTCTAGCCAGCAAATCGTCGAGCACGAAAGCAGCATCCGATACGAAAATCTGAGGATCGGCCCAGTATCGGACTCTAGAGCCAGTGACTCCCTTGGAGACCTTTCCGATGATCTCAAGTTTGCTTTCGTTTTCAAACGCTGTGAAGGGATTAGTTGCCCCAACGCCTTTGCTGTCGTCGAAAATGCCAGGTTCGCCTCGTCTGAAGCTCATGCGATGTGTCTTACCGTCGCGATCTACCTCGACATCAAGCCTCGCTGACAATGCATTGACCACGGAAGCACCGACTCCGTGAAGCCCACCCGATGCCTGGTATGAACCTGAGCCAAACTTGCCGCCGGCGTGCAGTTTTGTGAATACAACCTCGACACCGCTTAGCCCAGTTTTCGGCTCAATATCAACGGGGATGCCACGAGCGAAATCCCGAACCTCGACCGAACCGTCGCCATGAAGAACGATCTCAATTCTGTTTCCGTATCCAGCCAAGGCCTCATCTACAGAGTTGTCGATGATCTCCCACAGGCAGTGCATGAGTCCACGGGAATCGGTAGAGCCGATGTACATTCCGGGACGCTTGCGGACCGCCTCGAGCCCTTCAAGGACGCTTAAATGGCGGGCTGAATACTCGTTTTCTGGCACCAGATAAGGCTACTTTGTTGACTTGGGGATGCGGTTTCCGACACGAGCAACTGCTCGCAGTAACCCAACCGAGACTGAAGTGAAGGCTACGCAGATAGCGAACACGAGAGCTATATGCGGATCCGTGTCAGAGGTGCGTGTTTCAATGATTAGGACGAAAGGCAAACCTTTGGAAATGCAACATCTGGAAACACAAGACGACACCGAAAACAATCTCAGCGGCGGTCAACCGCTAACGATGTTGGACCGATGTGACTCGTGTGGTGCTCAGGCTTTCGTCCGAGCCACGCTTACTAGCGGGGAGTTGCTTTTTTGCGCCCACCACGGCGCTGAAGCGAAAGCAAGACTGGAGTCAGTCGCGGTTTCTTGGCATGACGAGAGCGACAAGCTGCTCAAACGTTAGGCCGGTCGCTCCAGCTTCCATATTTGTTCTACCAGTGAGCCGACTCGGCGTAGTTGGGTGAGGCTCTGTTCTGACCCTGGGGCCAGAGTGTTTGCAGACAATTTGGCAAGAAGCTGATCTGCCACCTCGGGGTTCTTTGCCAGGAACGGTCCGTGAAGCAGTGTGCCCAAGAGTGAGCCATTCTGAGCGACCAGAGGTAATTGAGACTGTGAGTTTAGATATCCCAAGGTCTCGCGACGCTCACCGAACAACTCGGATTCAAAAACCGCAAATTCGCTGCGACGCTCGCCATTAACGGCGGTTAGCGTTGCAAGATCTTCGCCGAAGCACCCTCGACGCGCCAGGAACTCGTATCCTGAGGCCACTGATAGCACAGGCACATCCCTATCGATTTGGGCATAAAGCCAGGTCAGCTGTTTCGACCCTTCGGCGGCGATCTGCGACCACGCGTTCGTTGATCCGTGTCCAAGGATGATTAGGTCTGTTGATTCAGGCATTTCGTCGTCAAAATCAATCAAGGTAACAGCAACATCGATTCCATACCAACCGGCACGTTTTGCCAAGACGCCCGCGTTCGCCAAGTCGCCGTTGAGGTTTAGGTGCCTCGGAAACAGAACAACGATGTCTAGGTCTTCGCTCATCTTGACACCTCTTCGGGATCTGTAAGCCCAAGGTAGCGGCGCATGCGTCTCATGGCATCCGCAGAGAAAATCACGGTTTTGCGCCCCCGGGACGGTCTTGGCAAGTCTAGAAATTTCTCGATCGCCAGCTCTAGATCATCAGAGATGAATCCAAGCGGAACGTTCTCATAAGACAACCGCAATGCGATTTCCGCTGCGTTGAACCCGCTGACCACATCGGCGTGCGTCAGAGATTGGAAATCTACTGTCCAGAGCCAGGAGGGATCGTGAACGTCTCGACCAATAGCAATCATTACCTGCTCTGGTTGGGTGGTCAGATTGTCTAGGTTGAGCTGAAAGCTAATCGGGTTTTGAACGAGGATGAATTCGACCTCTTCACCACGAACTTTTGCAACCTCTCCCCTTGCAAAGACCGGGGGCAGTTGCGCCAAGGTGTCAATCGCAACGTCTAGCTTGAACCGTTCGCCGAGCAGGGCACGAGCGGATGCGATGGCGGCCGCGGCGTCCATGGCAAAGTGCACGCCCCGATTTGGCAGATCAAAGCCTCGTGTTTGTGAATCTACAACGAGCTCAACCGAAGTACCTTGCAGTGATGACACAGAAACTTCAGGACTTCGCCTTGGCAGTTCTTCTAAGTAAGTAGGCGCGTAGGAGTACTCGGACCTTTCAAACATTTCTGTTGAAAGACCAAAGAAACTAAGGTCCTGACCCTCAAGGATCGGCTGCTGCGTCAGAGTCTGTGCGATCAGCAATGTGTTCTGGTCGTCGGAGTTTAGAACAACAGATTCGCTGGTCTTCTGGGCGACAAACTGCAACTTCTGTCTTACGAGCGCCGGGTCAACGAAACGGTCAAGTTGATCTTCGAAAACGTTCAGTATTGCGCTGTACCTAGGACTCAGGCGACTGGCAAAGTCAGCCGCATGTCCCTCATCCATTTCGAGAATGGCAATTTCATCATTCGATTTTGCCCAAAAATTAGACTTTTCGATGATGGTTGAGTAGTAACCCTGAAGAATGTTGGCCGTGCTCGGGTTCGTGAATACACGCAGCCCGTGCGATCGTGCAATGGCAACCAACATTTTTGTTGTCGTCGATTTGCCAGCCGAGCCCGTTACCACAAAGACACCCATCGGCAACTGATTCAGGAACGAATAGAGCAGATTCGGCGCCAACTTCGAAACCACAAGCCCTGGCAAAGCACTTCCGCCGCCAGGCCTAACCAGTCTCACCAAGGCCCGAATGAGGCGCCCGAGTAGGACTGCAAAGAAACCCATGTTAGTTGTCTAGATAGTCGCGCAACATTTGCGAACGTGAGGGGTGACGAAGTTTTGACATCGTCTTCTGCTCAATTTGACGGATGCGTTCTCGGGTCACACCGAATTCTTCACCAATCTGATCAAGCGTCTTCTGGACGCCGTCACCCAAACCGAAGCGCGAGCGAATTACGCCCGCCTCTCGTGGGTGGAGCGAATCCAAAATGCGCTCGAGCTCGCGCTGAAGCATGGTAAATCCAACCGCATCGGCCGGAACAACTGCCTCGGTGTCCTCGATAAGGTCTCCGAATTCACTGTCACCGTCTTCACCAAGCGGTGTCGATAGCGAAATCGGTTCGCGGCCATACTTCTGAACTTCAACGACCTTTTCTGGAGTCATGTCTAGTTCGCGAGCAATCTCTTCTGGAGTCGGTTCCCGACCAAGATCCTGCAGCAGCTGACGCTGAACCCTGGCGAGCTTGTTAATGACTTCAACCATGTGAACAGGGATACGAATAGTTCGCGCCTGGTCAGCCATCGCTCGGGTAATCGCCTGACGAATCCACCATGTTGCGTACGTGGAGAACTTGTAGCCCTTCGTGTAGTCAAACTTTTCAACCGCGCGAATAAGACCCAGGTTTCCCTCTTGGATTAGGTCGAGGAACTGCATACCGCGGCCGGTGTAACGCTTTGCTAGGCTCACCACCAAGCGAAGGTTAGCCTCGAGCAGGTGACTCTTCGCGCGCTGGCCATCTTTGACGACCCAGCGCAGGTCACGAACTAGCTCAGGGCTAAGTTTCGAGCCTTCGGTGTTGAGTTTCTCTTCTGCGAACAAACCTGCTTCGATGCGCTTTGCCAGCTCGACCTCGAGCTCGGCGTTGAGAAGCGCAACCTTGCCAATCTGCTTCAGGTAATCCTTGACCGGGTCGGCAGTTGCACCGGTGATTGTGGTGCTCTGAACCGGAATGTCCTCGTCCTCACGGTGACTGAGAACCAAACCACCCTTGGTGTCTAGTGCCTCGAGCAGCTTCGATTCGTCAGGATGAAGCAGATCGTCACCGATTTCGTCTTGCGCTGGAGTTTCAGGAACAGCCTCGACGACGGCCTCGAGTTCGACTAGGTTCTCTCCAAGCGGTGGGAGATCCTCGTCGTCATCCTCTAGAGCATCCTCAGGATCCTCGGCCATACCCTTAGGAAGCTTGGCTGCTTTGGGGGCCTTTTGAGCCTTGACGGACTTAGCGGGGCCATCGGACTTTGTTGGCTTGCTCGAAGTAGCCTTCTCAGCGCTCTCGGCTTTTGCAGCGCTACCCGCAGACTTCTTGGCATTTTCTGGCTTCGAATCTGTGCCAGGCAGTGGCTTCTGATCCGCAGCCTTCACCTTTGGTTTGGCTGGCTTACTCTCGGTTGGTTTCTCAACGGTTTTCGGCTCTAAAACAGAAGCCTTCTTAGGTTTGGCGACCTTCGCGGTGTCCGCTTTTGAATCAGCAGTCTCGGAAGCAGCCTTTTTAGCAGAGGGCTTAGCAGCAGCAGGCTTAGTAGCTGCAGACTTAGCAGCGGCAGGCTGAGCAGCAGTAGATTTCGCGGCTCTCTTTGGTGCAGAATTCGAAGTGGTCTTTGGCTTTACGGGAGTAATGGTTTCGGTTTCCTTTGGGAGCTCTTGGCTTGCCTGCGCGGCAGCCTGTGTCGGGTGCAGTAAGCGATCTAAGAAGCCGCGCTTCTTCTCGCCGTTTCCGGAATCCTTCTTAGCCATCTTTTGCCTTTCGACTTCCCCGCATGAGTCGCGCGTAGTGTGAATCTAATCCGGGCAGTATTTAGACCCATGTCAAGTTGCAAGAACACAACGTGAATGGGTCGTCGTACCAGTATCGCACAGGATACGACGTTTAAACAGTTAGCGAAGCGTGATTCTTCCTGAATCTCCAAAACCCGAAAACTACAACTATCAATTGGGCACACATCGCAAACTGCAGGGAATTGGCACTGTAGCGCTCCTGGCTAAGCCCTAGAGCAAAAATGACATCCAAGACAGCGCCAACTAGACCCATCATCAACAGTGTCGCAAGGAAACCACCTATGTTCGCGAAACCATTTGCTAACCCAAGCCTCGAAGCCGGACAGTGGCTCTGAGTAATTTGGAAAGCAATCATGCTTCCCGCCCCACCCGCCGCTAGGGCTGGCATAACAATCCAGATCGACATGACGCCCCACTCAGGTGATAGCAGCTCGCTAAACAGCCACCCGAGAACCACCCAAGTAGCAATAGCGGAAACGACACGCCTTTGCCAAAGCAAAGATCTGGTACTCAACCTGGCTATCGCCGGACCGAGGACGAAAGCGAACAATACGAAGCTGCTCAGAATAAGACCCGCGACGAAGTCTGACACCGCATGTACATGCTCCAGGTAGGTCCGGCCCCATAAAAGCACAAAGGTCGAGCCGCTGCTCTGCAGGGTGAAATGAGTCCAAAAAGCTGAGCGAGCTGCTGTGTCCCTGACTGTTTCACGCAGGTTTTCCAGCATGCCACTCTGTGGTTTGTGAGTGAAACCTTTTGGTTTGCTTTCAAGAGCAAGAAACAGAAGTGCGGCGGTCGCCAGCGCCATCGCCCCTAGCCCGAGGAATGCACTTGACCATCCAGCGGTACCGAGAAACCAAGCGAAGGGAATTGCGCTAGCAACCTGACCCAACTGTCCGATGTTAGTCAGAAGCTGCTGAACGGTAGCACCACGCCGCCCCGACAATGACGATTGAATCAGTCGAACCAGCGAAATGAAAATGAACGCGTCGCCTACGCCGAGAAGTAACCTACCGGTGGCTGCCAACCAGTAAACCTCAGCGATGGCCACCAGCACTTGCCCGACGCCAATTAGCGACAGGCCAAAGGTCATAGAGTTGCGAACCCCGAACCTGTCGATGATGAAACCGGCAGGAATTTGCATGCTTGCGTATGCCAACAACTGAACAATCGCCAGTGTCGATAGCTCAACAGCTAGAACCGAAAATCGGTCAATAGCCTGATTTGACACCGCTCCTAAGCTGCTTCGCTGCGTAACAGCGACAAAGTATGCGAATGTCGCGACCCCAATCGCAACTGAAGGGTTTCTTCTAATTAGCAGGTGCATGTATGCCTAGAATCAGGGAATGTCGAACCTCGCAATCGTAACTGGCGGAAGCCGCGGAATCGGCTTTGCTGTGGCCGATCAGCTAGCGAGTCTTGGCTGGGATATCCACCTCTTGAGCGCCAATCCGAAGAACCTGTCGCGAGCAGAAACTTTACTCAGATCCAGGTACAACGGCATTCGGTTATCTAGTTGTGCGGTTGATTTTTCGAATCTTGACGAGATTCGAAAACTCCCCGCGCCAGAGGGCTGGGATCTCTTGATTAACAACGCCGGAGTCAAAGTCGTCGAAAACGCAGCTAAGACGTCACAGGGAATTGAGTGGCATCTGGGCGTGAATCAGGTAGCGCCATTTGCGCTGACGATGAAGCTTCTAGGCTCTGCAAATCCTGGCGCGAGGATCACGACGGTGTCGTCAATTGTGGCCCGAAGTTTCAATGCCTTCCAAATAGATGCAACTGTTCTTTCTGTCAGTCAGTTATACGCGCGGAGCAAACTCATGAATCTTGCCTGGGCCATCGAATTGCAGGAACGACTCATAGCATCCAGTGACTCACGTCTCAGAACAATCACTTCCACGGCTGCTCATCCTGGCTTCACTCGGGCTTCGAAGTATGGCAAAGCGTATGTGAGACCCGCCGAATATCTTTTTGCCCAGAGCACGGCCAGAGGTGCGCTACCGGTATTGGATGCGGCATTGACGCCTGTGACCAATCAGGCTGGGTTTTACTATCGTGGTCCGCGCGCGCTTGAACTCTGGGGCAACTCCGGACCTGCTCGCGTGCCCGAGCAAGCGCTTGATGTTGATGTCAGGCGACAAATCTGGTCGCTCAGCGAATCATTGAGCGGAGTATCAACCGAGTTCTTAGATTGAACCCTTGTCGTCATCGCGATTCTGAGAAGCGAGAAAGCTCTCAAGCTGATCGGCCAACTGATTCGCGTCGGGTTCTGCGAATTGCTTGCTTTGGAAGTCGCTGTCAGACCTGCCGGCCACTGTGGCGTATCCCGACTCGAGATTTGCGACCAGGTTAGCCAGCTCGTCATTGTTTGAAAGTTGCTCCTGCAATTTGCGGTCAAACTCAAGAGCAGAGTCGCGAACGTGATCCATTTCAAAAATGAGTCC
>CAZXFZ010000004.1:13640-18697 GCA_964640285.1 uncultured Rhodoluna sp. | reverse complement strand
TGGCTTAGCGGCAGGCTTCTTTGCCGCTGGCTTCTTCGCAGCAGGCTTAGCAGCGGCCTTAGGAGCAGCCTTCTTAGCCGCAGGCTTCTTCGCAGCAGGCTTAGCCGCAGCCTTTGCCACAGTCTTCTCGACGTTGTCAACAGCCTTCGCGACACTCTTGCTGGCAGCCGAGACCTTCTTGCTTGCAGTAGCACTTGCCTTGGCAACGGTCTTGTTCGCTGACTTAGCGCCTGCTGCAACTGCCTTCTCGGTCTTGGCAGCTGCGGTCTTGACGCCAGCAGCGGCCTTCTTCACAACCGGCTTCGCGGCGGTTGCAACCTGCTTCACAGCCGGCTCGATAACCTCTTCGCGAACTTCCTCTGCGATGTTCTCAACTACGTCTGCAACTGGCTTTGCGTTGCGCTTGACGATCTTCTTAATGTTTTCAAAAATGCCCACGTTGAATTGCTCCTGAAAGATTTGTGCGGATTCATCACAAGCCTAACGAAGCCCCGAACAAATAAACAGGATTCGTCGGTAATTGCGAACAAGGTTTTGGATCCTCAACGCAGGATTTAGGTGGGCTAGTTTGCCTTTCGACGGCGTTCCATAATCTCGTCGATGCTGACTCCGTCAATTACGACTCCGCTTGAATCGACAGCACTTGGCTGAATTTCGGTAACCGAAGCCATGCTCACCTGAGCAATTTGTCCAACGCCTGACTTCGGCTCTGGCAGAGGAACTGGAGTCCAGGAGCGAGGGTCAACCTGATCGACGCTTGAGGCATCCTGTTGGGTGATTCTGGTCGAGTACTGCAATCTGGCTGCGGCGATTCCGCGCAGTCCACGAGTGGATTCAATTGCCTCGGCCAAGCGATCACTGACGCGTCGGGTCGCCACTGAACTAGCAAAGACGAGGGATGCGCTTGCGAGCGCCGCAATCCATGCGCCTGCGTCGGTCGCGAGCCAAGCGACGCTTGCCACAGTGCTCGCCATTGAAACCACCAGAAGAGAAATCACTAGGTGGCGCAAAGCTTTCAGCCTATAAATGCGGGCAGCAATCGTGTGGGCACGGCCCGAAATTCGCACCCGCGGCGCTGCCGAACGCACCTCTTCGACCACGAGCTCTTTCGAGCGAAGTTCGCGCTTCTGAGCCTTAGGTTTTGGAGTGTTGGTCTTTGCACGCTGGTTCCAGGCCTGACGGTTGTCGGCCGACTGCTGGCTGCGCTGAAACCAAGCCGGAACGAATACAAGAATCCAGAGCGCAGCTACTACTGCGAGCATTAGGCCGGATCCAGCGAGATTCATACCTCAAAGATATGAGGGAATTAATTACCAGTCGGGATTTAATTCGGCGTGTTTAATATCGGACGAATATCGAACATATATCGATTAGATATCGAAAGGGTATTCCCGTTCTGGAATACGTCCCTGGCGCCAGAGGTTCATCAGCCCGCCAGACACCTCTGGCGAAGTTAGCGCAAAAACGAAGTGATCTCTCCAGTCACCATTTATGTGGATGAAGCTTTTCTTTAGTCCCTCGTAGCGGAAACCCAGTTTCTGAACAACTCGAAGTGAAGCCTTGTTTTCTGGTCGAATGTCAATTTCGATGCGATGCAGACCAGTCTCAGTGAATAGGTAATCCACCGCTAGGGCAACCGCAGTGGGCGTAACACTCTTGCCAGCAAACTCTGGAGCAATCCAGTAGCCCAAAACTGCGGAGGATACCGAGCCATAAAGAATGTTTGCGACGTTGAGCTGGCCCGCCATTTGCCCTCGGTATTCGATGATGAATGGCAGCCCGGTTTGCTCGTCTCGCTGCCGGATCAACCCCCGAACCATGTTTCTGATATCGAACTTGTTTGGGCCGTATGGATTCGTTGCTTCCCAAGGTCGAAGCCATTCGCGATTGCCCAGAATCAAGCGCTCTAATTCGCGGTAATCCTTTGTTTTCAGCGGGCGCAATATAACGTCATCGTGCCGGAGTGCGAACGTAAAACCCATGCTGGCAAGATTAGTCGCATGAATGAAATCTCGAGCTCCACCGAGAAAAGCAGGCTTCGCAAACTGGTGCGTGAGAATCGTTCCGCCCGGGTGTACGACCCTGAGCACGCGGTGGGCATCCAGATCAATTTGGCCGAACTGTGTCAGTTGCACGGTGCGCAAAAGGTCTGCTGCTACCTCCCCTACGGCGATGAGCCGGATACGGAGCTGTTCATCGATTGGGCTCTGGAGTCAGGCATCCAGATTTTGCTGCCGGTTGCCCGAGAAGACGGCAGCCTCGACTGGGTGAACTACGAGGGCGAACGTAGTCAAGGGATTTTTGGATTCGAAGAGGGCTCTGGTGAACCGGCAACCACCGAAGACATTGATTTGGTAATCGCACCCGCTCTGGCTGTTGGCCGAAATGGTTTTCGACTTGGTCAAGGCAAAGGTTTCTATGACAGATTCCTCGAAAGCGTTGCGGTTCCGTGCGTGGCGGTCGTCTTTGATGAAGAGATTCTCGATTCTGTTCCCTGCGAGGAACATGACCAGCCCGTTGATTCGGTAGTCACACCGACCAGAACACTCTTGCTGGCTGATTTAAACTAGATGCATGCCCGTTTACTCATACGCTTGCAAAAAGTGCGAACACAGTTTTGACATTCAGCAATCGATCACTGAGGATGCGCTCACCGTCTGCCCAGAGTGCGCAGGAGAACTTCGTAAGGTGTTCGGCCAGGTTGGGGTGACTTTCAAAGGTAGCGGTTTCTACCGAACCGACAATGCTGGACCAGGGGCATCGAGCAAAAAACTCGACTGAGCTGCATTTATCCCCAGTGAGGGGGTTTATCTTCGCGAAGCCGGCGATCGTTCGGACCAGACGATTCAGTGGCTGTTCGTTCTCCCCAGGCAGCATCCGTGTCTTCAAAGACTCGAGCCGCTGAAGAATCACCGACAGCGGATTGACTGGGGACGCCCATTGCCTTTGCGATTCGATCAGCGACCGCTTGTGGGTCAGCGAAAAGCTCAAAACTGTGGACTCTGAAGTATTTCCAACCCATGGCCTCAAGTAACGCTGGCCGCAACCTCAATTTCTCTGACCAGGTTTGACCGTGCAGCGCCCAGTCTGGGTCAACAACAAGCGCTGTCTTCGCATAACTCGCGACCAACGGCAGTCGTTTTGCGAAACCGCCACTAACACGAATACCTAGTTTCTGCAGGCGCACGGCGAGATCGACCAACATCGGATCACGTTCCAGTTGATCGCCCTGGAGGCTCTGACCGCCAGCCACCTGCAGCAGTTCTGCGAGCAGGGCCGCACCGTTCTGCAACTTTTCAACCGGCAAATCCTTTGCCTCGAAGCACGAGACCACAGTCAAGCTCTTGCGTGCACTAACGAGTAGGTTCGCCAGGTAGCGGCGACTGGCTGGTGCCTGCAATTGTCCGAAATTTGAGAGCACAGCGCCGTGAGGTGTGCGACCAAAGCCAACCGAAAAAATCACTCGGTCCGCGATGCGGTGGGTTAGATCCGCAATTGAAGAAACCTCGAACCGTTCACGACCATGCGCGTCAAAGAATGTGGCTAGCTCTGCCTGTTTTGCCAAGGATGCCGCAACCGCCGACCGAATTCGTTCAGCGTGCACCTGACTGGCTGAAGCAACCAGAAGAGAATCCTCAGGATGCCATTTGGCGTGGTGCACCACTAGTTCGAGCACCTTGGCAACCTCGCCATCAACACTCTCGGTGGCTCCCTCAACGTTGCTGCTCGCTCGATTGTCTTGGTGAACAGTCACAAGTTCGAGAGCAGACTCCCCCAAGAATTCAGCTGCGGTCGGTTCGAAGACAATCCTGCCGTCATAGAACTCTCTGTTGACGAGAGATCCCGTAGTCTGGCCTGTTGTTCGCCACGACCGGGTCATGCTCAAGACTTCGAAGTTTGACCGAGCGGCAACAAAAACAGATTCGCGCTCTAAAGGGTATTCGGTGGAACCGGGCTTAGGAGCCACATCAAAGCCAACCGCTGCTGCAATCGCATCGTCACCAAACGCGATGACCTGCTGAGTCTGTGCAAGAACAGCCGCGTGATCGGCGATACTCGCTCCTGCAGCATCCAGAATCAGAGCAACATCGAACGCCTGATTTGCTGGCACAAGCTCAGGAAACTCGTACGGAGAAACCAAAACGGCCGCAGCGAGACTGCTCCATATATCGGGAGCCGCCATATTGAGTTCAAGGGCATTCGCTTGCCCCGAACGCAGCACCGCCTTTAATGCCGCCGCCTGCTCAGGATGTGTATTGAGCGAATTCTGCCAACGTTGCGCCAGTTCAAGCGAAAGTGAAAGAACACCCGCTTGCACGTGTGCGGCATCGACCGCCTTGAACTCTTTTTCGATCTCGGCAACTCTCTGACTTGAGTAACTCAAAATCTTTGGGTTCTTCGCAACCAAAGCCTCAAGCGCGGTCTGCCACCAAGCCTGTTCGAGCTCTGCTGCGAGGTTTTCCTTTGCAGCATGCAGATTAGCTAGGTCCTTAACCAAACGACCCAACCCCAGAGAGCGCAGTTCCGAGGCAACGAGCTCTCGATCGGCATACTTCTCAAAGAAGGATGTCGGTGCAGCCAACTCTTCTAACAGTTCGCGCAGTTTCTCGAGCGGAAGCTTGGTAAGGGCAACTTTGTGAAGTTCAGGGTCGAGGTGGCGGTGAATAGCATCCAAATCTCGAACCAGAGATTGGTATGCAACTTGCACATCCGAGATGCCGAGTGGCACCTGTGGAGGCGACGGCACCGTCGAATACTCCAGCCAAAGCGCTCGCTGTTTCTCGATTGTGCGCAATGCAGCGCTCATGTCGCTAACCGACATTCCCGGACGCAAGTATTCCTTGGCGAGTTTCTTCAGCCTGCGGCGGTTGCCGCCAGACATCTTCAGATTGACATTTGGGTCATCGAAATCTGCAGGGTCGGGCCTTCTTGGTCCGGTGGCGATGATTAGTTCGGTCAGCGCTCGATCAAAAACGACCGGCTGGAATTTGTCGAGAGTTTCTCGAACTCCCACGAAGAGTTTTAAATATTTGCCCCAGTCTTCGACCGAGTTTGCC
>CAZXFZ010000004.1:0-13611 GCA_964640285.1 uncultured Rhodoluna sp. | reverse complement strand
AAACGCGGGCAACCAGATCTCTGATGCCAGCTAGGTCTTCAGCCGAATCGAAGGCGGAGTTAAACCACGGCGTATCTTGAGCACCAAACCGGAAATAGTCGAGGTCTGCTAACTTCTCGAGCAGCGAAACAGCTTCGCTGCGATCCGAAAGTGCACTCAGCTTTTCCAATTCGATTCGCGCCTTCGTTTGCGGCGCTCTGCCCATGGAACTTAACTCGCTCAGCTTGGCTAAGGCATCATTCGCAGAAATCCCAACGCTCGCGTCTTGGCTCTCGAGTGCAGCGAAGTAATCCTCGATTGCCGAGATAGATGAGTCCAACTTCTCGGCTAACTCGCCTCGTGGGGTCTTGACTTCGAGCTTGCTCGCCTTTTCGTTTCTCGAAATAGCAGCGATGGTGTCGGTCCAGACCGCGGTGGCGCGTATACCAAGTCCATTGAGATTCAGCTGGGCAAACCGATCGGCCAGCTCGTTCAGGGTCTGCCGTCTAGGAGCAGAGACAATGACTCGCTTTCCTGCGTTGACCAGAGCCGCGATGGTGTTTACAACAGTCTGGGTGTATCCCGAACCAGGCAGTGTTTCAACGGCAAATGAGTGTCCGGCAAGAGCCTTTGAGACAACTTGGCGCTGAGTCGAATCCGCGTCAGCGACTAAGAATGCCTCTGGAAGAATGGTGCCTAATGCGGCGTTACTTTGCTGAAACTCAACCTCTGTGGTGCCAAACAAGAGCTTGGCCAATGATGTTGAGGATGTGCGCTGGCTCGAATCCTCGAGGAGCGACGCCACTGCTTTGAACGTCGTCAAAGTAGGGGCAAAATTCGCAATCACCAGCGTTCGGCGAATGTCTGCGCTGGTGGCAGCGCAAACTGTGGCCAGGTAATTCATCAGGTCGAGTGGCACCAAATCGGTTGCCAGTGCTTGGCGGGCAAGCAATTCATTCGGGTTCAATAAAATCCCGAACTTGGCCTTCAAGACTTCGATCAACTCGCGATTAACCACGGGGCTGCCGGCAAGGGTCAGTTCGAAGTCGTCAGCGCCGCGGGCCAACAGTCGAATTGGCCACAGCAGAATCGGCAACCTAAGGTCTTCTCCATCTGCAGAAAGATCGAAATAACCGCCAGCGAGGAACAAACTCTCGAGCCCGAAGTGATTGTCCAATCGATCAGCTTTGGCTTTGATTCTTTTGGCTGCCGCGAGTGATTTGCTAAACGCGAGTGGATCACGAACCAGGTTCGAGAGCATGGTTGGCTTCGCGGTTACAAATTGGGCCAAGCCGCCTGGATGGGCTCGCTCCAAATCAATCTGAGCGTACGGGTCAAGCTGGAGGTTTCGAAGCGGGTTATGGCCCCCAATGGCATCCAATTCAACCTTGAATCGTGCCCATTTTGACGATGCGTCAATAGCCGGTTGCTCTAGCTCGGGGTCCATGCTTCAAGCCTAACTTCGGCAACACGGCAACTGAGTTTAGACTTGCCTATGACCTGTTTCGCCGGCTGCGAAATCGGGCTCCGTAGCTCAGTGGATAGAGCAGAGGTTTCCTAAACCTTGTGTCGTAGGTTCGATTCCTATCGGGGCCACCAAACGAATGCTCGAGTTCTCAAACTTCTCACAGTTCGATACGGCTATGCGGCTTGGCTCTCGACATGCAAGAAGGCATCCCATTCGGGTTCGATCTTTTCGGCACCGCGAATACTCCACGCCATGCCGTGCGGCATCCTTGGCACTGTCTTTAGGTTCCAGCCCAGTTCGTCGAGCGTCTTGTCACTCTTCTTGTTGTTGCACTTCAGGCAGCATGCAACGAGGTTCTCCCAAGAATCAGCCCCACCCTTGGATTTTGGCTGAACGTGGTCGATGGTGTTTGCGGTTCGGCCACAGTATGCGCAACGGTGCGAATCGCGGCGCAAAACTCCCCTGCGCGAAACCGGGATAACCCTTGAACCAGGGATGCGCACATAGCGCTGAAGCAGTATCACAGACGGCAGCTGGAAGTCTCGACTCGCGCTGTGAACCATTCGGTCACCGGTTGCCGCGAGAACCGTGGCTTTCTGATTGATCACGAGCATCAGTGCTCGCTTGAAAGAAACAACGGCGAGCGGCTCGTATCCCGCATTCAACACCAAAGTGCGCATTTCATCCTCTCGAATTCACCCAAACGGCTTTCAGGTTTTTCGTCAGGTAACAGCCCAAGTTCGGGAACAAAAAACGCGCCGCCGAAAATCGACAGCGCGCTAATTTGAACGCGGTTGACCGGATTGAATCCGGCAACAGGGAGCGGGATGTTGCAGAGCAAACACATGCTTGGCTGGCATGTGGTTGATCGACATCTCGTCCTCCGAACTAATGGGGCTATTACCTAGGCTCAGATTAGATGTGAAAGACACTTCGAATGCGAAAGCTTCGAGCGTGTCTAGGTGAAGTTTTTGTTACAAAACGGCAGCCCAGATGCAAGATCGCGCTCCTGCCTCGAAGTCGGGATTATCCCTTTTGCTCGAATAGGCGCACGAAGTGAACCTTTGGCGTGAAGATCGGAGCCAGCTTCACGGTGTCACCTGGTCGAGGTGCGTGATAGAAATTGCCGTTACCTGCATAGATGCCATCGTGGCTCAAGTCAGACATAATCACCAAGTCACCGGGCAGGGCATCCTCGGGCTTGATTAATTGGCCCATGCGGTTCTGGCCATGAACCGAGTGCGGCAGGGCGATGCCGAACTGGGCGAACACGAAGGCTACGTAGCCAGAGCAGTCAAAGCCTGCTGGAGTGCTTCCTCCGAAAACATAGGGAACGCCGACGTAGCTTGCTGCAACTTCAAGCACCTTGGCCGCGTTGATGTTCTTGTATTTCGGGTTTGCCAAGTAATCCTCAGCAGAGAGTCCGGTGTAGGTGCGGTACGCATTGAGGGTTTCTTGACGAGCAATCTCCCATGCTTCGGCGCTGGAGTATGAGCCGCGCGCAAACTTGACGGTGTTCACCGCTGCGACGGTCAGGCCTTGGGTGCCAGTTTCAGCGGCAATTGACCGAGCATCGGTAGTTGCCAGCTGTGCCATGGCGGCCACATCGGGGTTATAGGCATAGGCAGGGAGTGCGAACGTAGCGGCTAAACCGCCAGAAACCATCATGACGGTGGCGTTTTCGATGCGGGCTCGAATTGGCGATTTTCCGGCACGGTGACGGATGATGAATCGGCCCGCAGTCTGCCCGGCCTTCGCCTGAGCATGCTGCTGTTTGACGCGCTCAGCACGGTCTAACTTGGCCTGTTTGCGAGCAAGACGGCGCGCGGCGCGAGACTCTTTGGCGAGCTGCGCCTCACGCACCGACCGACGACTGCGAAGCTCAAACTCCTCAAGGAGATTGAGTTCTACGTCAGCGCGGTGGCGACCGTTGCCTTTTCGGGCCATTAGTTACCTCCGGTAGCAGTCGCATTGCGACCGATCGCAACGTCCAAGGTTTACTGATGCGACTTTTTGAATTTTACCAGAAGGTCGGGCAAGTTACGCTGCGGTAACAAACAGGTGCACAGCCTCTTCTCGAGAAAAATGCACAGATTTGCCAGTTTCCACTCCGAGAACGGTGATGGCATCGGGAGCGAATGAGAGCTCAATGGACTTGCCTGGAAGGATTCCAGCCGCACGCATTTGCCCCAAGAGCTCCATGTCGACCTGAAGGTACTCGCCGATTCTGCGCAGCTTAAGCACGCTCTGGCTCGCAATCGCCTCGGGCAAGTCTGCAACCGACACCACGCTTTCCACCGTGGATTCGCGATCAGCTGAAACCACCCCAAGCTCATCCAGACCCGGAATTGGGTTGCCGTATGGCGATTCGTTGCTTGCTGGAATCAGTTCGAGGATGCGCCTTTCGACTCGGTCACTCATGACATGCTCCCAGCGGCAAGCCTCTTCGTGAATGAATTCCCACTCGAGTCCGATCACATCGGCCAGAAGTCGCTCAGCCAGCCTGTGCTTGCGCATAACTGCGACCGCCTCGTGCCTTCCGGCTGGGGTTAGTTCGAGATGCCGGTCACCGCTGACGATCAACAAGCCCAACCGCTCCATACGAGCACAGGTCTGCGAGACGGTGGGGCCAGATTGCTCTAGACGCTCGGCAATTCGTGCGCGAAGCGGAACCTGCCCCTCTTCCTCGAGCTCAAGGATGGTGCGCAGGTACATCTCGACTGTGTCAATGAGGTCTGCCGTCATAGTGCTTCTATTGTGCCGAATAAACTTGTAATCATGCCTGAAATCACGATTCCCAACGAGTTGCTACCAGAGGACGGACGCTTTGGTTGCGGGCCCTCCAGGGTTCGAGCCGCCCAAGTTGCCGCCTTGGCCTCAGAGGGTTCCAAGCTGCTCGGCACATCGCACCGACAGGCGCCAGTCAAGAACTTGGTCAAGCGAGTCCAAGACGGGCTCTTCGAGCTATTTCACAAACCTGAAGGATACGAAATCGTTCTCGGCAACGGCGGATCTACGGCGTTCTGGGATGCCGCAGCCTTCTCGATTGTTGAGCGCAAGGCACAAAACCTCGTGCACGGTGAGTTCGGTGCAAAGTTCGCTACCGCCCTCACTAATCCTTGGCTCGATGCCCCAACCGTGATCAATGGCACCCCAGGTTCGAGGCTAGAACTTCAAGCAGAGGCAGGTGTCGACTCTTACGCATACGCGCAGAATGAGACCTCTACCGGAGTGGTAACCCCGGTAGAGCGCGTGGCAGGTGCTGATGCAGGAGCAATTTTCTTCACGGACGCGACCTCGGCCGCTGGTGGAATCGACTTCGATCCACTGCAGACCGACGTCTACTATTTCGCACCGCAAAAGAACTTTGCCTCAGACGGCGGACTTTGGTTTGCGCTGATGTCGCCAGCCGCTATCGAGCGAGTCGAGCGAATCGCATCCTCTGACCGCTACATCCCCGAATTCTTGAGCGTGAAGACCGCGCTCGACAATTCGCGACTCAACCAAACGTTGAATACGCCGGCTATTGCGACGCTGTTTCTATTGGCCGAGCAAATCGACTGGATCAACTCCAACGGCGGCTTAGCTTGGGCAGATTCACGAACTCGAGCCGCCTCCAACCACCTCTACGCATGGGCAGATGCCAGCGAATTCGCGAATCCGTTCGTGACCGAGCCTTCGCATCGCTCCCAGGTGGTCGTGACCATTGACTTTGATGACAGCGTTCCGGCAGCTGAAGTTGCCAAGGTGCTGCGCGCGAATGGGATTGTTGACGTCGAGCCATACCGCAAGCTGGGCCGCAACCAGTTGCGAGTAGCCACGTTCACCGCCACCGACCTGGCAGAGGTTGAGCAACTCACAAAAGCAATCGACTTCGTAGTCTCAGCCCTCTAGGTTTAGTAGCGTGCGACTTTACATTAGAGACTCGGAGCGCAAGCCAGATCCTGGGCCTGCGGATGTGAACGCTGGTCGCGCCATCATCGTTGGAAGCGTGCTTTGGGCACTGGCTTTAGTTGGCGTCCTCGCCTTTACCCCCGCGCAACTTGCGGCGAATAAAACTTGGTATGCGTTTACGTGCCTTGCGGGTATTGCCCTCGGTGTCTTCGCTTGGTTTAAGGTCCGTAACCGATAAACCATCGCCCTCAGCGTCAGCATCGACTACCTCGACGGAGTCATTCAAATCAGAGGCATCGCTGACTGGCGTAGATGAATCATCCTCCAACAATTCATCAGACAGTTCGTGAGCTTGATCAGCTTCTTCAGGGTCTAGATCGTCTTCATCCTCATCGACGGCGTCGTCTTCGTCGTCGTCAGGCAAGTCGTCCTCGGCCTCTTCGGCCGCTTGTCGCTCGAGCTCAGCTTGCAGGGCCTTCCAATCGGCAAGTCGCTCAGACCAGGGAACCCAGTTTGGTGCAATCAGTGAATCCGGGCCTGGCATCAAGAGGACCTCAGAGACAGTAGGTTGATCCAACCCTTGATAAACAGTCACCGACCAGCGCCAACCAAGGTATCCCTTTTGCTTTGACGCAAAAAGGTAGGTAAATGTGTCATCACCCTCGTCGACTACTTCGATGAAGTCACCCACGGTGTTGCTAGGCGCGGCAGCCTTAGCAGCTGAGCGAGCGAGGTCTAGAAACTGCTGGTTAGGCATCCAGGTCATCCGCTACCTTGCGCAATACGGCAGCGATCTTGCGAGCGTGGCCCGCCTCTGGATAGTGAAAATTGCCTGCTCGATCTTTGAGGCTGTCAAGCAAACGGATGAGGTCCTCGACGATTACAGTCATGTCTGACTCAGGCTTGCGCGTGGTCTTGATCAGGCTTGGGGCCTCAAGAACTCGAAGGCTCATCGCTTGAGCACCCTTCTTGCCAGAAAAGACGCTGAACTCAACTCTGGTTCCCTGACGCAAAGTGGTAACTCCAGCGGGCAGCGCGCTGGCGTGCAAGAACACTTCTTCGCCCTCATCGGATGCAATAAACCCGAAGCCCTTGGCGTCATCAAAAAACTTCACTTTGCCGGTTGGCATGAGTTGACCTCTTTCAAAAATCTGCGGTGATAAGTCTAACCGACCGAAACTAGCCAAGCACGGGTGAGATTTGCCACGTATCCTTGAAGGATGGCGAAAAACGAGAAATCGCAACCCAAGAACGAAGCATCCCGCGCTGAACGCATCCTCGGTTTTATGGCTGTAGGCCTGATCAGCACCTCGGTCTTGGTCATGATGATCACCTTCGTGATCGGTCTGGTTGAAAGTTCGCAGAGCAACAACTCTTACGAATCCATCTCGCTGCCAACAGCACTCGTCGCCTATCCTCAGCTGGGTTTGCCAGCGGGAGCTTTCTGCATCATCGCAATGGTCGCGCTTTCTGTATTTAGAAGGTCCAGATCAAACCGTTAGCGAAGTTCAGTTGCGGAGCTGCTCATGAGTGAGGTGCTGACGCTAGCCTCAATTTTGAGGGATTCATCCGATGAATTTCTGCTCAATCTGACTCGCCAAAGAGGACTGCAAACCTCTAACCTTCGAGATTTTTTTGACCTTTCAGATGCCCTGCTTGCGACTCGAAATTTGCAAGCGACAATCTCGTCTCTGAGCGCCGATGAACTGTCGACTCTTAGTAGCCTCTCGCAAGGGGCTTCAACCGAGTCACCAACCGGCCCAAAGTTGGATGAGCGAATCGTCGAATCGCTTCACGAAAGATGCCTGATCGTTCGCAACAACAAAGGTCACAAAACATTCGACGCTGTGTTTCAGGTGATGCAACAGTTGCAATCCGAAAAGCAGAATCGGCAGATCAATCTTTCAAATCGTGGTGTGTTCAAAGTTGCCGAACTCGACGGGACTAGCTCGCCCCAGAAAGATCAAAAGGCGATTGACAGAGAAGCTGCAGTAACAGCTTTCGAAACTCTTCAGGCATTGACCGAAATCATCTTTTACTTTGACGCACATCTGGTCAGAATGGTTGGCAAAAGCGGGGTTGGCTTGCCCGACCTGAAGAAATTGAGCAGTCGAATCAACAAATCAACCGAGCAGGTTCGAGAACTATGTGACGTGGCCACTCTGATTGGGCTAATCCGGGGTTCTGAAAAACGTTGGGAATTGGGCAGCATCAGCAGCGCATGGCTGGACTGGAGCCAGTCTGAACGCTGGAGGAACGCCGTTTCTGCATGGCTCATGGCCTTTGGTTCACACAAACTGCGCGAGATACTGAACGTGCTACCAAAGTCGCAATCGCTGGCGTTGTCACTCGGCGGACTCTTCCCTCTAGCCGATAACAACCTGTCAGCGCACATCAAACGTTTGGCAAACATATCCGACCTGCTAGGTGTCACCGACAATCAACTCAAGACCTCTTGGACCATCGATACGATCAGCGAAGAGCTCGACATCGCTACAGCCAGCCTGGTGAAATTGCTGCCAGAGACAACCGACCGCATCATTGTTCAAGCAGATCTCAGCCTGGTTACAACCGGTCCACTGCCCACGCGAACCGAGATGACAATTCGAGGTTTTGCCGAATGCGAGCAGATTGGATTCGCATCAACCTACCGACTATCGCCCGCGAGTCTGAGCCTGGCGCTCGAGCGAGGGCAAAGCGTCGAAGACATTCGTGAACTGCTGGCAAGACTCTCGGGAAGAGAGCTTCCGCAGCCAGTCGAGTACCTCTTGAAAGAGACCCATGAACGCTTCGGCCGTTTGGTGGTTGCACCATCAACCGAATCAAATCAGAGTGCGCTCACCTCTGAAGATGAGCTTTTGCTCAGAGAAATTCTGAACTCACCGCACCTAAAGCCGTTCGGGCTCGTTTCGAGCAGCGCCGGCCACCTTTCATGCAGATTTGAACCCGAGATTTTGTATTTTGGGCTCAGGGAGGCCGGGTACATCGCAATTCTCGAGCCTCAGTTGCGCAGGAGCCTGGACGCCAGCAGGGCGAGCAGCGCAGCCACGGTTCATGCCGAGAGCGCTCTGCAGTCTGATGGGTTGATCGTGAGCGACACGCTTAGAGATATCAGACGCTGGCGCGAATCCGACCAAAAAGTTGGCAATGCCCCAGACGACGAAGACATCACTCGTCAAATTCATCTTGCGATGAAGAACAAAGCCAAGGTTTTGATCAAGGTTCGAACTAACTCGGGTGCCGAACACGAGTTTCTGCTTGAGCCGATGGCCCTAGCCAATGGGCGCCTTCGGGCAAAAGACCGCAAGGCCGACATCGAGCGCACTCTGCCCTTGACCAGCATCATCGCCGTTTCGATTGCATAGGCTTAAAGGATGACCAACGGGCCACTCATCGTTCAAAGCGACAAAACTGCATTGCTCGAGGTGGATCACCCGCAGGCTGAAGATGCCAGACATGAGCTCGCGGTCTTCGCAGAACTTGAACGTGCTCCAGAGCACATCCACACCTATCGAATCACCAAGCTCGGACTTTGGAACGCTCGAGCTGCTGGTCACGACTCAGATTTTGTTCTGGACACCCTCGACAAGTTCGCGAAATTTCCGGTGCCCGGCTCAGTCAGAACAGACATCGTCGAGACCATGTCTCGCTATGGCCGCCTTGTAATCACCAGGGATGCGAATGGCGAACTCGAACTGCGTTCGAGCGATAAGCCTGTAATCGCCGAGGTAGCTCGGCACAGAAAGGTCAGCGAACTGCTGCTGGAACGCACCGGCGAGGAAACCTTTCGAATTCAACCTTGGGCGCGAGGGCAAGTAAAGCAAGAACTACTGAAGTTGGGTTGGCCGGCCGAAGATTTGGCTGGATACGCTGAGGGAACTCCGCACGCAATCGAACTCTCGACCCAAGCGCCAGACGGAAAAACTTGGGCCATACGTGACTATCAAACGAAGGCTGTCGAAAAGTTCTGGGACGGCGGTTCGGGCGTTGTGGTTCTGCCCTGCGGTGCCGGAAAAACCATCGTCGGTGCTGCCGCCATGGCCACAGCGAAAACCAACACGCTGATCCTCGTCACAAACACTGTGTCGGCCAGACAGTGGAAGGCCGAGCTGTTGCGCAGAACCACGCTGACTGAGGATGAGATTGGCGAGTATTCGGGTTCAGCGAAGGAAATCAAACCGGTAACCATCGCGACCTACCAGATTTTGACGACAAAACGAAAGAGCGAGTACGCCCATTTGGCCCTGCTAAACGCCAAGGACTGGGGACTCATCGTTTATGACGAAGTGCACTTGCTTCCCGCTCCGATTTTCAAGATGACCGCCGACCTGCAAGCCCGCCGAAGACTCGGGCTCACCGCAACCCTGGTTCGCGAAGACGGCAAAGAAGGCGATGTTTTCTCGCTCATCGGCCCGAAACGGTTTGACGCGCCTTGGAAAGACATCGAAGCTCAGGGTTACATCGCCCCGGCCGCCTGCTTCGAGATTCGAATCGATTTGCCTGAGCAAGAGAGACTCGAATACGCAATCGCTGACCTCGACAATCGCTATCGAATTGCTGCGACCTCACCAAGCAAGATTTCGGTGATTCGCAAACTCCTGGATCGCCACCGTGGCGAACCCACGCTGATAATCGGGCAGTACCTCGATCAAATCCATGCCGTTTCAGGCGCACTCGGTGTCGATGAAATCACCGGAGAGACTCCAGTCGAACAACGTGAAGAGCTTTTCGAAAAATTCAGAACAGGCGCAATATCGACTCTCGTTGTCTCAAAGGTCGCTAATTTCTCGGTTGACTTGCCGGAGGCATCCGTTGCAATTCAAATTTCAGGTTCATATGGATCTCGTCAAGAGGAGGCGCAGCGCCTGGGTCGCTTGCTTCGCCCCAAAGCCGATGGGCGCACAGCAAGTTTCTATACGCTGATCAGTCGCGACACGGTAGATCAGGATTTCGCCCAGAACAGGCAGCGATTCCTGGCCGAGCAGGGCTATTCCTACGAGATTCTGGATGCCCATTCGCTGGCCTAGCTCGGCGCTATCGGTTGCTGTCAGTTGACACGCAACCAATTCACAGGTTTCTTTCAGAAACAGCAACCAAACTTACTTCCATGGAAGCCATCAAAGTACTCATCGTTGACGACGAACCCAACATCCGCGACCTGCTTTCAACCAGCCTCAAGTTTGCGGGCTTCAGCGTGCACGCAGTGGGCAACGGCGCTGACGCCGTGTTTGCGGCCGAGAAAGGTGCGCCAGACATCATCCTGCTCGATGTCATGCTGCCAGATATGAACGGCTTCAGCGTCACCAAGAAGCTACGGTCAATGGGAATCGATGCTCCAGTGCTGTTTTTGACGGCTCGCGACGAAACAGAAGACAAGGTCACCGGCTTGACCGTCGGCGGTGACGACTACATGACCAAGCCGTTTAGCCTGGATGAGGTTGTGGCTCGAATCCATGCGATTCTTCGCCGCACGAAGCAGGTCGAAGTTGAAGACTCTGTTCTCGAAGTGGGCGAGATCCGGATCAACCAGGACGCACACGAGGTTTTCGTCAACGGCACCGCGGTCGAATTCTCGCCAACCGAATACAAGTTGCTGCGCTTTTTGATGTCGAACGCAAACAGAGTTCTAACCAAGGCCCAGATTTTGGACCACGTTTGGGAGTATGACTTCAACGGCGAGATGGGAATCGTTGAGTCTTATGTCTCATACCTGCGAAAGAAGCTTGACCCGCTGACCACTGAGCCCGTAATCACGACCAAGCGCGGTGTCGGCTACATGTACAAGTCGAACAAGTCGGCGAACTAGGTTCTGACCTAGCTGATTCAGATGAGAAGTCGCGGAGCAAGGGTTTTTGGGGCGTGGGAGAAGGTTTCTCTTCGCTCTAAACTTACGACCCTCACTGTCGCGGTGATTGGTCTGCTGCTGCTGATTTCCAGCCTCGGCACGGTGGCTCTGCTGCGCACCTACCTGCAGCAAAACATGGACTCGATGCTTAGCGCCACGGCCACAACGCTGCGAAACGAAGACCCAACCCAGGTCGAGTTTCGGCTGGCAACGCACCAACTCGAGCTTCCACGATTGCCCAGTGACTACTACATAGCCTTTCTCGATAACTCAGGGTCGCTGCTAATCGGCCTGGTTTCGTCAACCAGCGCTGACCGAACTGTTCCAAATTTGAGCAGCCTGGATCTGTTCACCGTCTATGAAACCGAGGGGCGCCCTTTCGAGGTGAACAACGCCGGTGTGGCTGCAGGGCCAAACCGCGAGGATGCGTGGCGCATGGTCGCCGTTCCTCTGACCTCAGCTCGCGGTTCACTCGTGGTGGCGCTGCCAACCAACGCCAACTCCGAACTGATCAAACAGTACGGCGCGATCGGCGCAGGCTTCGGCCTCGTCTTGCTTGTGATCAGTGGGTTAGCCATCTGGCTAACAATCTCACAGGCACTTCGTCCACTTGCTGAGGTCGAACGCGTTGCAGCTCAGGTTTCAAAGGGTGACATCAGTCGCCGACTTCTGGATCGACCTGGCAAAACAGAGCTCTCCAGGCTGAATAAATCGTTAAATACGATGTTGGGCAGCATTGAAACTGCCATGGATAGCCGGTCGAAAACGCTTCAGCAGATGCGCCAATTCGTGGCTGATGCGAGCCATGAGCTGCGCACTCCCCTGGTTTCAGTGCGAGGATACGCCGAGCTCTACCGAATGGGTGCGCTCAAGAAAGAAGCGGACGTTGCCGAAGCCATGCAACGAATCGAGTCCGAGGCAATTCGAATGTCTGGGCTGGTCGAGAGCCTCCTGACACTCGCCAGGTTGGATGAAGCAACTCAGATGCAACTCGAGCCAAACGACCTGGTCTCGCTTGCCAGGGTTGCGGCCAAGGACGCATCCGTTGCCGATGGCAATCGCAAGATCTCGATTGTCGACCTTGCAGGGAATCCACTCGATGAGTCAGCCAAGCAAATTGCACTGTTCGATCCAAATCAGATGCGTCAGGTCTTTACCAACCTGTTGGCCAACGCATGCAGATTCTCGCCGGTCGGGGCTGCCGTTGAAATTGCAATTGGAGAACAAACTGCCATCGAACAAATGCCGAACGGCAAGCATGGCGAGCACGCTGTGTTCGAAGTGCGAGACCACGGTGAGGGCATCCCCGAACAGCTTCGCGACAAGGTCTTTGAGCGCTTCTATCGAGCCGACAATTCACGCAACCGCGAAACCGGTGGCTCGGGCTTGGGTCTTTCAATCGTAAAAACCATCATCGATCGTCACGATGGAGCGGTGCAAGTGGTCGAAACGCCAGGCGGCGGGGCGACATTTAGGGTCTCGCTGCCAATCAGCGTCTAGTTTTCCACCGTTTTTTCTAGGATGCCGATAGCGAGCAAACTGGCTGCTCAACTGTTGGCATGACTCATTTCCAAGTAGACAGCGAACAAATCAGCGCTGCAAACCTAACGATTCAAGCCACGATTTCGAGAATTAACATCGAGGTCGAAACACTCCACTCGCAACTCACCGGCCTGCAATCCAGCTGGAGCGGAGTCGCGGCCAGTGGCTTTCAAGACCTGATCGGCAGGTGGCGAACCACTGCGGCGACCGTCGACGGCCAATTAGCCGAAATTGGGCGATCTCTGGCCATAGCTGCACAACAGTATGCCGAAATCGAAGCGGCCAACAGCCGCCTCTTTTCCTGAGGCAGCAACCCCGCCAGAAAAAAAGAAAGATGGCCAACCCATTTGGGTTGGCCATCAATCAGATGTTTGGTGACTAGAAGTCCATGCCGCCAGCTGGGGCTGCTGGTGCAGCGGCTGGCTCTGGCTTCTCGGCAACAACAGCCTCGGTGGTCAAGAACAGACCGGCAATCGACGCTGCGTTCTGCAGAGCCGAACGAGTTACCTTGACTGGGTCGTTGATACCTGCCTGCAGCATGTCAACATACTCTCCGGTCGCGGCGTTCAGACCGTGACCCGATGGCAGGTTGGCAACCTTCTCGGCTACAACGCCTGGCTCGAGGCCAGCGTTTAGCGCGATCTGCTTGAGAGGGGCCGAGATTGCGACGCGCACGATGTTTGCACCAGTCGCCTCCTCGCCAGTCAGGGTCATCTTGTCGAATGCAGCCTTGCCTGCCTGAAGCAGTGCAACACCACCACCGGCGACAATGCCTTCCTCGACTGCAGCCTTCGCGTTGCGAACTGCATCCTCGATGCGGTGCTTGCGCTCCTTGAGCTCGACCTCGGTGGCAGCACCGACCTTGATCACTGCAACACCACCG
>CAZXFZ010000003.1:18033-18859 GCA_964640285.1 uncultured Rhodoluna sp. | reverse complement strand
ACTTCGCCGCGGGGTGGAGCAGTTCGGTAGCTCGCCGGGCTCATAACCCGGAGGTCGTAGGTTCAAATCCTGCCCCCGCAACCACGAAGAAAACCCAGTCAGCTCCGACTGGGTTTTCGCTTTTCCGGCCCTTGTTAGTAATTTCTGCACCAGACTGTTCGACAACCTAGCATTGGCCGATGATTCGAAGATTTTCGATGGTTCTCGCGTTATTAATCGGCACGCTACTCGCGCCCAGTTCCTTCATTCCGGCTATGGCAAGCGGATATCTGCGCAGTCCAGCCTGTGTTGCAAATCATGCCGCCGGCGTTGCGAAAATTGGCTCGGCATCAGATGGAACCGCGCTAGAGGTGTGCCTCGCGCGCGTTGGCAATTCGGTCTCTGAGGTTCCGCCCCGCGGGTCATCGAGCAAATCAGTCTCAACTTCGAAAGTCATCTGCACGAGCTCAACTGTCACTCTCCGATTAGGGCCGCCGACCTTTCAAACGAGGACATTTCGGCAGACAGTCTGCAAGGGGCAATCAACCACCATCGAAGTCACTAACGTGCTGCCACCACCAAAACCGCTTGGAACTTCGTCAATGACGACGAATCACGCCAACTCGATATCAGGCTCAGCCGTGACAAATCAAAGAACGAACCAGGATTCTCAGACACTGCAACCAGATCTTCACCGAATCAGCCCCGAGAACATCACCATCGCGGCCGGCACAAGATTGACTTTCGGGTCCCTCGCAAAAGTTCACTACAAAACCACAACCGTTCTGGGTGAACAGATTTCGGTGCGATTCGTTCCGGTCAGTTTTGAATGGTCGGTCGATGGTCC
>CAZXFZ010000003.1:14027-18023 GCA_964640285.1 uncultured Rhodoluna sp. | reverse complement strand
TTTGAACCCGAGTTTCAGATTGCCGGAGCAACCCCGTGGTTGCGAGAGGCCCGCGGCATAAGTTCGACGGCATTCGCAAGTGTCGAGGTGCTTACTCGTGCATCGGTCACACCAATTGCAACCCCTACAACGCCAAACCCAATAGTCCGAGTTCGTGGTTTTGCTAGGTTAGCGGCCACAGACTGCAAATCAAACCCTGGTGGTGCCGGATGTTTGGGTTAGGTTTACAGCAAACTTTCAGAGACTCTTCATAAACTAATCAGGCTTGTTTGCGACCATGAGGGTCTAAACGACGAAAGGCTTTTTAGATGACTGACAGAGAGTTTGAGTCCAACTCAGCTGATCAACCTAACGACATCGACGCCTCAGGCGGCCAGTATGGCATGGAGCCTAAACCAGACCTCAACCAACCCAGCGCACCAGCAGTAACCCAAGCTCCGAATCGCAACAGCCAGTTTTTGTTCGATCCGGTCTTGCCACAGGTGCAGCCCACTAAAGCTAAGAAGCCACGCACCGGGATGCGCCGCAGCGCGGTAGCCGGACTCGTGGTCGCCGTTGCCGCGGTGAGCTCACTCGTCGGAGCTGGTGCAGCAGTGCTGACCAACAGCGTCTACTCGGCGCCAGCGACAGTCATGGTTAACAACACCGAGAGCGTCAACTGGGTTACTGCTGCTGCCGCAGTCGCATCCCCTTCAGTCGTCACCGTGAATGTGAGCTCTTCTCAGGGCGGCGGTAACGGCTCCGGTCAGTTCTTGACCGAGGACGGCTACATTCTCACCAACACCCACGTTGTGACCCTAGACGGAGCGTCAGCAAACGTGAAGATTGAGGTTCGCACCTCCGATGGCAAGGTTTACCCAGCGAAAATCGTAGGCACAGACCCAACCAACGACCTCGCTGTCATCAAAGTCACAGCGGCCACTAAGTTCAAGCCGATCAAGTTTGCCGACTCAAGCAAGATAAACGTCGGTGACAACGTGCTTGCTATTGGAGCACCGCTCGGACTCGAGCAAACAGTCACCAAGGGCATTGTGTCTGCACTCAACCGCACAATTCAGGTTGCATCAGCCGCAGCACCGTCAAATGGCAACGGCCTCAACGACGGTTTTGGTGGGCTGCAGTTTTACAGCGGTTCGGGTGACTACATCAACCTCGCCGTAATCCAAACCGACGCTGCCATCAACCCTGGAAACTCTGGTGGTGCCTTGGTCAACGAACGTGGCGAACTGATTGGCATTAACGTGGCAATCGCTAGTGCCGGAAGCTCGTCTAGTGCCGGAAGCATCGGAGTTGGTTTTGCGATTCCATCCAACATCGCCAAGCGGATTGCCGCAGAAATCATGAAGAACGGCACAGCCAGCCACGGATTGCTTGGCGCTATGGTTTCAAATGCAACCAACTCAAGCGACTCGGCAAGCTTTTCTATCGGTGCCAAAGTTGAAGAGTTATCCCCAGGCGGTCCCGCTGAGAAAGCTGGCTTGCTGCCGGGCGACGTGATCGTGAAATTCAACGGCCAAACCATCACGACCGCTGGCGAGCTAACGGCCGCAGGTCGATCTGTGCCTGCTGGCACCAAGACTCATCTAGAACTGGTTCGCGCAGGCGAAAGCATCAAACTGGATGTTGTTCTCGGCGATGCGAAAGACTTGCAGCAGTAGTCGCACTTAGCAGCGCCCGCAGCGTAGTAATCGACAGAAAGGTTCGAAGTATGACGGATTTCGGACGCGACACCCTCGGTGGCGCTGACTCCTCCGGCTCGTTGCTTCTCGAGGAGCAGCAGGATCTCATTGAACCTGGTGATCACGAACGTCACTCGCACTACGTTCGCAAAGAGAAGATCGTCGAGTCAGCAGTGCTGGGTATTCCGGTAACGGCCCTATGCGGAAAAGTCTGGGTGCCCGGTCGAGACCCACAAAAGTTCCCGGTATGTCCGATCTGCAAAGAGATCTACGACGGACTTCGACCAGAACCCGAAGACCCGAACAATTCTGGCGGCGACACCGGCTCACAATAGACTTGCCACGTGAATGACGCACCGATTGGCATCTTTGACTCAGGAGTAGGCGGACTTACCGTAGCCCGAGCAATCATCGACCAATTGCCAAACGAGTCGATCCTTTACGTGGGTGACACGGCAAACTCACCGTACGGGCCTAAGTCGCTGTCTGAAGTGCGCGAATTAGCCATCAAAGTTATGGACAAACTCGTCGACGGTGGAGTCAAGCTTCTGGTTATTGCGTGCAATTCGGCTTCAGCCGCAGTGCTTAGGGATGCCCGTGAGCGTTACACGGTTGGCAGAGGAATTCCTGTGGTTGAAGTGATTCAGCCAGCCGTTCGGCGGGCGGTCGCGGTGTCGCGCAATCGCAAAATCGGCGTGATTGGAACCAACGCCACGGTTTCGTCCAAGGCATACGACGACGCCTTCGCTGCGGCGGTTGACGTGGAGCTCACCTCAGTGGCCTGCCCAAGATTTGTTGAATTCGTTGAGCGAGGTGAAACTTCGGGCCCAGAGCTTTTGGCCGTTGCCGAACAATACCTAGCTCCAATCAAATCGGCCGGAGTGGACACCCTCGTGTTGGGCTGCACGCACTATCCGCTGCTGACCGGAGCGCTCTCATATGTGATGGGCGAGGGAGTGACACTGGTTTCAAGCGCAGAGGAGACCGCCAAGGATGTCTATCGCACCCTTGTGGCCCACGGGCTCGAACGCACTGCCGTCACCGCCCCTAGCTACCAGTTCATGGCCACGGGCGATACTCGAACCTTCGGCAGGCTTGCGCGAAGATTCCTCGGCCCAGAAGTCAGTTCAGTTGAAAGCATCGGAGAGTAATGAGCGCCAGAATCGACGGCAGAAGCAACAGCGATCTTCGCCAGGTAACCATAGAACGTGGCTGGAGCTCACACGCTGAAGGCAGCGCACTCATCAGTTTCGGCGAGACCAAAGTGCTCTGCACCGCATCCTTCACGGCTGGTGTGCCTCGTTGGAAAGTCGGAAAAGGTGAAGGCTGGGTCACCGCCGAATACGCGATGCTCCCGCGCGCGACGCACGACCGAAGCGATCGTGAATCAGTCAAAGGAAAAATAGGCGGCAGAACCCACGAGATCAGTCGTCTGATCGGGCGCAGCCTCAGAGCGGTTGTTGACGTGTCAGCTCTGGGTGAGAACACCATCGTAATCGACTGCGATGTGCTTCAGGCAGATGGCGGCACCCGCACCGCAGCTATAACTGGCGCATACGTTGCACTGGCCGATGCAGTCGACTGGGGCAAAGCGAATAAGTTGATTCCCGCCAGCGCGAAGGTCCTCACCGCATCGGTCGCCGCGGTTTCTGTCGGCATCATCGCTGGCACACCGATGCTTGATTTGGCATACACCGAAGACGTTCGAGCTGGCACCGACATGAATGTGGTAGCTACCGGAAGCGGCAAGTTCATTGAGGTGCAGGGCACAGCAGAAGCCGCTCCTTTTGACCGGGCTGAGTTGGATACGCTTCTCGATCTCGCTCTGCTCGGAACCGCAAAGCTGACCGACATTCAAAAGCAGATTCTGGGATAACGCCAGACATGAAGCTCGTGTTAGCTACCCACAATCAGGGCAAAGTTGATGAATTGCGTGCAATTCTCGAACCTGCGGTCCCTGGTCTGACGCTGGTGGCCTACGACGGGCCGGAACCTACCGAGAACGGCACATCTTTTCTCGAAAATGCCATGATCAAAGCAAAAGCGGCACACCAGCACACTGGACTGCCTGCACTCGCTGATGATTCGGGCATTTCGGTCGAAATCCTCGGCGGTTCACCCGGCATCTTCACTGCGATTTGGAGCGGCACAAAAGACAACCAAACCAACCGCAAACTGCTGCTCGCTCAACTCAAAGACATCGCGCCGCAGCATCGTGCGGCTGCGTTCGTTTGCACGCTCGCTCTGGTTGACGCCTCGCAGGAATTGAGTTTCACGGGCATCTGGCCGGGCTCGGTTGCCACCGAAGAGCGCGGCA
>CAZXFZ010000003.1:0-13978 GCA_964640285.1 uncultured Rhodoluna sp. | reverse complement strand
CCAGTCTTTATTCCAGAAGGATTTGAACTAACTGCTGCCGAGCTTGAGCCCGAAGTCAAGAATGCGCTGAGTCACCGCGCGATGGCCTTACAGCAACTAATCAGTTACTTGCGTTCTCAGTAGAAAGTGTTTGCTGCGTTGCTTCTTTGCGGTGCTTTGACTCGCGGCGAGCCTTCAGGATTTCCATTGCAATTGGAATGGTCGAGAGCACTACAAACCCGAGCGTGAAGTACTCAACGTGCTCTTTTACGAAGGCAATCTGACCCAAGAAGTAGCCCATCAGGGTTACGCCGGTGCCCCAGATCAGAACGCCCCAGACGTTGTATTTGAGGAACTTGCGATAGGTCATCTCGCCGATTCCGGCAGCCACTGGAACGAAGGTTCGCATGACGGGAACGAAGTGCGCCAGAATGATCGCCCTCGCCCCGTAGCGTTCGAAGAAGGCGTGGGTTCGCTCAACATTCTTGTGACTGAAAAACTTGCTCTGCGGGCGGTTAAACACCGCCGGGCCAAGCCTTCGCCCAATCCAGTAGCCCGTTTGGTCTCCTGCCCAAGCTGAGAATGAAATTGCAGCACAGACCAGCCAGATCGGCATGTCGATGAATCCGGCAGCCGTGAACAATCCGGTCATGAAGAGCAGCGAATCGCCCGGCAAGAAGAAGCCGACCAGCAAACCCGTCTCTACGAACACGATCACACATACGCCCAAGAGCGCAAAGCCGCCCAGTGACTCGAGAATTACCTGCGGGTTAAGCCATTCGATTCCAAACACGCGCCCCTAGCAGGATTCGAACCTGCGCACCCGCCTCCGGAGAGCGGCGCTCTATCCCCTGAGCTATAGGGGCTAGGGTTCTTTCAAGTCTAACTTCCGCTTCTATGCTGAAGTAGCCAACCATGAGCGAAAGGATGCTGTTATGTCACTCAGGCTGCCGGGTCAGTGGGTTTGGGATTCGTGGTACGCCCGCGAGGGTCAGCAGCATCACGCGTTTTACCTTCAGGCAAGTCGAGCTTTGCAAGATCCGAATCGTCGTCATTGGAATACTTCGGTTGGCCACGCGGTCTCTTCGGACTTGCGCAACTGGACGGTCCTTCCCGACGCGATTGCCCCATCCGAGTCACCAGCGTTTGACAGCTGGACAACTTGGACTGGCTCGGTTCTCAAGCATGATGGCCTTTGGTACATGTTTTATACGGGCACGTCTCGAGAGGATGCCCACGCACGTCAGTCGGTTGGCCTTGCCACCAGCACTGACCTCATCACCTGGATCAAGCACGAATCCGAAGCTGGACCAGGGCAACCTTTGGTCGCGGCAGATTCACGTTGGTACCACACCCTCGAAGGTGGTTTCGCGCTAGAGCCGTTTAGAGACCCGTGGGTGTTCAGGATGCGTGACGCAAATGGCAACCCATACGGCGATTGGCACATGCTCGTTACCGCATCCAGCGCCGAGAGCAGAACCGGCAATCAGGATGCGGTGATGGGGCACGCGATTAGCAAAGACTTGTTGCACTGGGAGGTTCAACCTCCGTTGTCTAGACCGAATCAGGGATTCGGCGAGACCGAGGTGTTTCAGTTCGAAATCGTCGACGGCGTGCCAATCGTGCTGTTTTGTTGCGGACCAATCTGGTTGTCGAAAGAGCGACTGGATGCGGGGGAGCGCGGCGGAGTTTACAGCTTGCCCACCAACCACGATTTATCTGACCTTGACTTTGGCCGTGCGGTCCTTTTTGATGCTCCGGGCCTCTATGCTTCGAGGCTCGTTCGAGACGATCAGGGTTGGAATCTGATTGGTTTCTGGGATGCGCCAGACGGCGTCTTCGTTGGTGAATTGAGCGACCCTATTCCCGTTACTGCGCATCCAAAACTGGGCCTGGTGCGCCGCTAGGTGTCTGGCGCCCCGCGCGATGGTTTGCTCAATTCCGATATCTGATAACTTTTGTAAGCGTTTACAAATCGTTACCATTTTCGAGCGATTTCGTTACCAATACGCAAAATTCTGCGCCTAGTCTATGAATGCGCGTCGTGGCAAATGCTTCGACGCTTCAACCCGAAAGGACTACTCATGAAGGCACGTCGCTTTACCGCGATTGCAGCCGGTCTATCAGTTGCCGCACTTGCGGTTGCTCTGACCGGTTGTGCACCTGCTGAGCCTGCTTCAGACGGCAAGGTCACCATTTTCGGTGGCTACGGCGAAGCACAGGCAAAGGCATTCCAGGCCGAGCTCACCGCGTTTGGTGAGGCTAACGGCATCGACATCACCTTTACCTCACTCGCAAGCTTCGACAAGGACATCAAGGTCAAGATCGAAGCTGGCCAGGCTCCAGACATCGCACTTTGGCCACAGCCAGGTGGTCTGCTTGACCTGAGCGACAACCTGATTCCACTGGACGAGGTTATTGACCTTGCTCCAATCCAGGAGACCCTAGTTCCTGGTTGGGACCAGCTAGCTGTTAAGGACGGCAAGGTTTACGGTCTGCCAGTTTCGGCAAACATGAAGACCCTGGTGTTCTACAACCCAGCCGCTTTCGCTGCTAACGGCTACACCGTTCCTACCACCGACGACGAGCTAAAGGCTCTCGAGGCCAAGATTAAGGCTGACGGCACCGGTTACCCATGGTGTGCAGGTATCGAGTCGGGTGGCGCAACTGGTTGGCCAATCACTGACTGGATCGAGCAGTACGTTCTTGACTACAACGGCATCGATGGCTACAACAAGTGGATCTCGGGCGAGCTCGACTTTGCTTCGCCAGAGGTAACCAAGGCTGCTGACGCAGTTGCAGCTCGTCTGCTTGCTGAGGGCCAGGTTAACGGTGGCGGCAAGTCAATGGCTACCGACGGCTTCGGCAACACCGCTCCTCTGTTCGAGACCGGTGGCAAGGCCAAGGGTCAGTGCTTCATGCTTCGTCAGGGTTCGTTCATCACTGACTTCTTCCCTGACGCAATCAAGGCAGAGGTTCAGGCTGGAAACTACACCAACGCTGACGTATTCCCACTTCCTGCTCCTTCGGACGCACAGACCGCTGGCGTAATCGGTGGTGGTGACCTCGCTGCAGCTTTCAACGCTGACGCAGACACCGCTAAGGTTCTCGCCTTCATCCTGAGCGACCAGGTCGGTAAGGAAATGGCTGCATCAGGTGGCTTCATCTCGCCACACAAGACCTTCGACTCGAGCCTGTACCCTAACGCTCTGTACAAGAAGGTCGGTGAGGCAATGGCAGCAGCTGGAACCTTCGGTTTCGATGGTTCAGACCGCATGCCAGCTGACGTCAACGCTGAGTTCTGGCTAGCAGGCACCGACTGGGTCGCTGGCAAGATCACTTGGGCTGAGGCAGCCGCTCGTATCGACGGCAAGTACTAAACCCGTCGCGTTGGTTAGAGCTGTATAGCTCGACTCCATAACGACAACAGATGTCTGGTGGTGGGGCCTAGCCCCACCACCAGAATCATCTGGAGAGAAATCTCCGAAAGCACCACAAGCAACAAATTGTTCAGATTCTCTGAGTCTGAACCAGATCAGAAGTCGAGGTAACGATGAGTTCCACTCTCGTAAATGACATCCTCTTTGGAGCTCTGGCGATCATCGCCGGAGTCGTGGGTTCCTGGGCAATCTACTGGGTTCTCGATTTTCTGGTTAGGCAGCTGCCCATCAAGGCGCAAGAGAAGCTTCGCGCCGTTTCGTTCCTTCTTCCTGCGGTAGTCCTACTAGTAGCGATTTCGCTCCTACCGCTGTTCCAGACCATCCTTTACTCGTTCATGGACGACCGAGGCAAAGAGTTCGTTGGTCTTGAAAACTACATCACTCTGTTCACGAGCCCCACGTTCCTGGGAATCCTGCTAAACAACTTCCTGTGGGTGGCCTTTGTGCCAGCCTTCACAGTCGGCTTTGGATTGGTTTTCGCAAACCTGACTAACAACGTTGGGCCGAAGCGCGAGAAAGTTTTCAAGTCTCTGGTGTTCATGCCAATGACCATCAGTTTCGTCAGCGCGGCGCTGATCTGGAAGTTCTTCTATGACGCACCTCCACCTGGGCGTCCTCAAACTGGTTTGCTAAATGCAATCGTCGAATTCTTCGGCGGGGAGTCCCAGCAGTGGCTTCTAATGGAAGAGTGGCGAGTCAATAGCTTCTTCCTGATGATTGTGGTCATCTGGTTGAACGCCGGCTTCTCGATGGTGATGCTCTCGGCTGCAATCAAGGCCGTGCCCGAAGAAACTATCGAGGCTGCTCGCATCGACGGAGCGGGTCCTCTCGCAATCTTCTTGAAGGTTATTGTTCCGCAGATCACCGGAACCATCATGTCGATCTTCATCACCACCGTCATCGGCGTTATGAAGGTGTTCGACATCGTTCTGGCAATGACCGCCGGAAACTTCAGCACGAGTGTTCTCGGCTACGAGTACTACCGCCAATTCTTTGTTGATTCCGACCTGGGCGCCGCATCAGCCGTGGTCACTGTTCTCTGTGTGCTGATCGCTCCGCTCATGTGGCTTCAGATTCGCACTGTCCGTCGTCAGGAGGAAATGCGATGAAAACCTTCCTTCACAAGCTTCGCGAATTCAAGCTGGGCAGCACGCTCATCCTGCTGTTCTTGGTCGGTGTTTGGTCTGCTCCAACCGTGGGTCTGTTCCTAACCTCGATTCGCAGCAAGGACCTAGCCGAATCGACCGGCTGGTGGGATGCGATTTTCAACCCGCTGGGTCAGGTTTGGTCGGCTGACGCATACGTCATCTCGCTAGAGAGCGGCATGCTGGAGTCGCTGGTGAACACGTTCATCATCACCATTCCAGCAACAGTTCTGCCGATCATCATCGCGGCCAACGCCGCCTACGCATTCACCTTCATCGAATTCAAGGGTCGCGAGATTTACTTTGCCGCTCTGGTCGCCCTGATGGTGCTACCACTGCAGTCAGCACTGATTCCGGTGCTACGTGCAATGGTTCAGTTCAAGAAGGCCACCGGCATCGAGTTAGCCGGAAACTTCGCCGCGGCCTGGATTGTGCACGCCGCCTTCGCTCTTCCGTTGGCGATTTACATCCTTCGCAACTTCATGCTTACCTTGCCGCCGTCACTTATCGAGGCGGCGCGCATCGACGGCGCCAGCTACTACCAGATCTTCTGGAAGCTCGTCATGCCGATGTCGATCCCGTCAATCGCATCATTTGCAATCTTCCAGTTCCTGTGGGTTTGGAACGACTACTTGATCGCCTTTGTATTTGTGGGCGAGCAGAAGTCGGTTATGACCTACAAGCTGTTGCGACTCATGGGTCAGTACGGTGATGGTTGGCAGAACGTTGCGGCGGGTTCGTTCATCTCGCTGATTGTTCCGCTGATCGTGTTCTTTGCTCTGCAGCGCTACTTCGTTCGCGGTCTTACCGCTGGTGCTGTTAAGTAACCCAACGCGGCTGCCACGCTAGGATTGAAGGGTCTTCAATCGGCACTGTGGCGTGTCAAGACTGATCGTTCGATTGGTCTTAGTTGGTTAGGAAAATCCCGTGACTCCAGCAGAACTTTCTGCGGCGCTTGTTCGCATCCTTGAGGCTCTTTCAGCCCAGGGAAAACTTGCTGCCGCCGAGCTGCCGAGCGAGGTAGTTGTAGAGCGTCCCAAAAACCGCGAGCACGGTGACTGGGCAACCAATGTGGCTATGCAGTTTGCAAACCGATTTGGTCTGCGACCTCGAGACTTTGCCGAGCTGGTTGCTGCTGAGCTTCGCACCACCACCGGTGTGGCAAAAGTAGACATCGCAGGGCCCGGTTTTATCAACATCACACTTGCCGCCGGCGCTGCAGCAGAGGTGCTGCGCAGAATCGTGGAACAGGGCCAGGGATACGGAAACGGCTCCGACCTAGAAGGCCTGAAGATGAACCTAGAGTTCGTCTCGGCAAATCCAACCGGGCCAATACACCTTGGCGGAACCCGTTGGGCCGCGGTCGGCGACGCTCTCGCTCGATGCTTTGAGGCGCAGGGCGCTCAGGTCACCCGCGAGTACTACTTCAATGATCACGGTGCCCAAATCGACCGATTTGCTCGGTCGCTTCTTGCTCGCGCCAGAGGCTTGGACGCCCCAGAAGACGGCTACGGTGGCGCATACATTCAAGACATCGCCGACCGCGTTCTGGCTGGAACTGCCGAAGACATCCTTGGCAAGGATGACGCCGAGGCCCAAGAAGCTTTTCGCGCTGCTGGTGTTGAGCTGATGTTCGAAGAAATTCGAATCTCGCTGCACGATTTCGGCGTAGATTTCGACGTTTTCTTTCACGAGAATTCCCTGTACGAATCCGGTGCCGTTCAGCGTGCAATCGACAGGCTTCGCGAACTCGGTCACATTTATGAAGCCGAGGGTGCAATTTGGTTGCGCAGTTCGACCTTCGGTGACGACCGCGATCGCGTAGTGATTAAGAGCGACGGAGACGCCGCATATATCGCCGGTGACCTCGCTTACTACCTCGACAAGCGTTCGCGCGGTTTCGATCGTTGCATTTACATGCTGGGTGCCGACCATCACGGCTACGTGCCACGCATGATGGCTCTCTGTGCTGCCTTCGGAGACGAACCAGGAGTAAATCTCGAGATTCTGATCGGCCAGATGGTGAATTTGGTCAAAGATGGCACACCGGTTCGCATGTCCAAGCGCGCGGGCACGGTTGTGACCATGGAAGACCTAGTTGAGGCTGTCGGTGTTGATGCCGCTCGATACGCGCTCACTCGAAGCTCGATCAATCAAAGCCTCGACATCGACCTCGACCAACTAACCAAGAAGACCAACGACAACCCTGTCTTTTACGTGCAGTATGCGCATGCGCGCACCAAGCAGGTTGCCAACAACGCATCCTCGCTCGGTGTCGATAGATCCGAATTCGTGCCCGAACTTCTGAGTCACGAGTCAGAAGAGGAACTCATCGCCAGCCTGATCGAGTTCCCGAGAGTTGTAGCTCAGGCAGCCGAGTTCCGTGAACCGCATCGCGTGGCTCGTTACCTGGAAGAGGTTGCCGGCGCATACCACCGCTGGTATGACAACTGCCGAGTGACCCCTCTCGCGGGAGGAGAGGTCACGACTCTGCACCGCACCCGTCTGTGGCTCAACGACGCCACCGGTGTTGTGCTTCGCAACGCACTTCGACTGCTGGGTGTCAGCGCTCAATGATGCGGCCGGCATTGTTTTGAAGAATGGACTGACCCTGCTCGGAGTCAGCGCACCGGAGCGGATGTAGCCATGAACCCATCAGTGCCTAACCCGCTTGCGCCTCAGTGGCTCAAAGTTCCCGGTGATCAGAATGCCTTGGATTCAAGGGTGTGGCCGAAGAATGCAATTCGTCGAGAGTCAGGCGAAATCGAGTTCGCCGGTGTGCCAGCATCCGAGTTAGCTGCGCAGTTTGGCACGCCTCTGTATGTGATTGACGAGCAGGCCTTTCGAGATGCTGCCGTTCACACCAAGACCACAATTGAACGTGCCGCGGCAGCAATCGGCACAACGGCCAAGGTCTATTACGCCAGCAAAGCGTTCTTGAGCACCGAAATCGCATCCTGGCTGGTGCAAGAGGGCCTCAATATGGATGTCGCCTCGGGTGGCGAATTCGCAGCAGCCATGGCCGGCGGGATGCCCGCGTCTCGAATGGGGTTGCACGGCAACAACAAGTCACTTCGCGAAATCGGTCGTGCCGTTAGCGAAGGCATTGGTGCGATTGTCATCGATAGCGAAATCGAAATTGAGCGAATTGCCGCGGCGGCCGGAGCTCAAGAGAAGGTGCAGCCCGTGCGACTGCGCATCAACACCGGAGTTCACGCGAACACTCACGATTTCTTGGCCACCGCTCGCGAAGATCAGAAGTTCGGAATTCCAATCAAGGATGCGCCCGCGCTGGTTGCAAAGATTCGCGCTGAGCGCCACCTCAAGTTTCTTGGCTTCCACCAACACGTCGGATCGCAGATTTTTGCCGCCGAAGGTTTCGTCGAATCGGCGCGCAGACTGATTCGTCTGCACGCGCAAGAGCTCGCCGGAGGTGAGATTCCCGAGCTGAACCTTGGCGGTGGTTTCGGCATCAACTACAAACCGGCCGACCAGGCTCCGAGCCTCGAGAGTTTCATCCAGCAGATTTTGGATGCGCTCGCCGCAGAGTGCAAAGAATTGGGTATCGGAGTTCCAGCTCTAGCGTTTGAGCCAGGACGCTTCATCGCCGGAAACGCTGGAGTAACTCTCTACAACGTTGGCACCATCAAGGATGTCAGCGTTACCGATTCCGCAGAGCCTGCCGTGCGCAAGTATGTTTCGGTGGATGGTGGTATGAGTGACAATGCCAGACCGGCACTCTACGAAGCCGAGTACCACTGCGCCCTGGCGGGACGCTCCAGCGAGGCCGCTCCGGCGCTGGTGAGAGTGGTTGGCAAGCACTGCGAGAGCGGTGACATTGTTGTGCGCCACGACTACCTGCCGTCTGACGTTGCTCCTTATGACTTGCTAGCGGTTGCTGCCACCGGCGCATACTGCTATTCGCTATCGAGCAACTACAACTTCTTGCCCAAGCCGCCTGTGGTTGCAGTGGCCAACGGCACCGCTCGCCTGATTATTCGAGGCGAGAGCGAGTCTGACCTTTTCGCCAGAGACATTAAATATCAATCGGATGCCGCAACTCGGGCAAAAAACGGCTAAGAAAGAACTCATGAACGCATATCGTCCGCTTAGAGTCGCACTCCTTGGTGCGGGTTCAGTCGGTGCTCAGGTCGCTCGACTGCTCACCGAAAACAGTCACGAGTTGGCCGCTCGCGTCGGAGCAGAGCTTGAACTAATCGGTATCGCGGTCAGAAACCTCGATTCGAAGCGCCCGGATGGCGTGCCTGCCCACCTGCTGACCACTGACGCCGAGTCACTGATTCTGGGTGCCGACATTGTGATCGAAGTCATGGGCGGTATCGAACCGGCTCGCACCTACATTCTTCAGGCTCTCAACAGCGGCTCAGATGTCATCACTGCAAACAAGGCACTGCTTGCGAATCACGGAACCGAGTTGTTTGACACCGCCGAACAAGTCGGCGCTCAGCTCTACTTTGAGGCTGCGGTCGCGGCTGCTATTCCAATCATCCGCCCGCTTCGCGAATCTCTTGCCGGAGACACCGTGAACCGAGTCATGGGAATCGTAAACGGCTCGACCAACTACATCCTCGATCGCATGGACACCGCAGGCATTTCACTCGAAGAGGCTATGGCCGAGGCCACCGAACTTGGCTACCTTGAAGCCGACCCGACTCTAGACATCGAGGGTTACGACGCGGCGCAAAAAGCAGCGATTTTGGCCTACCTCGCCTTCCACACCGAAGTTCCGATGGAGCAGGTATACCGCGAGGGAATCACCAAGGTGACCGCCGAGCAGATGGCCGCTGCCAAGCGCGACGGATACGTCATCAAGCTGCTCGCGATTGCCGAGCGCGTAAACGCCGACAAGTACGGTGAGGCGGGTGTCTCGGTTCGAGTGCACCCGTGCCTCATCGAGCGCACGCACCCACTGGGTTCGGTTCGCGGCGCGTTCAACGCGGTTTTCGTCGAGGCTGAAGCCGCTGGGCAACTCATGTTTTATGGTGCTGGCGCTGGTGGTGTGCAGACAGCGTCCGCAGTGCTGGGCGATCTGGTTTCGGCGGCCAAGCGTCACGTGGCCGGTGGCCCTGGCTTGGCCGATTCGGTACACGCCAATCTGCCAGTGCTGCCGATCGAACGCATTTACACGCGCTATCAAATCACGATTGAGGTCTCAGACCAGCAGGGTGTGCTTGCTCACGTGGCAAACCTGTTTGCAGAACACGGTGTTTCAATCGAAACCGTCGAACAGACGGTGGCGCGCAATCAGTCAGGCCAGCGAGTCAACACGGCGACGTTGGAAATTGGAACTCACGAGGCAACCGAAGCAGCGCTCAGTTCAGTGGTTTCTGCACTGGCAGCCAGCGACGTTGTTGAGAAAGTTACTTCGGTGCTACGAGTAGAGGGAATCTAAATGGCTCACCAATGGCGCGGTGTGATCCGCGAATACTTCGATCGACTCGACATTGAGGCGGGCAACCCGATCATCACTTTGGGTGAGGGTGGAACTCCGCTCGTCGAAGCCCCTCGACTCGCCCAACTAGTTGGAGCCGAGCGGGTGCTGCTCAAGGTTGAGGGCATGAACCCCACCGGTTCGTTCAAAGACCGAGGCATGACCATGGCCGTCTCGAAAGCAATTGGTCACGGGGCTAAAGCGGTTATCTGCGCGTCGACCGGAAACACTTCGGCCTCTGCCGCCGCATACGCTGCTGCTGCGGGCATCCAATCAGTTGTGCTCGTTCCAGACGGCAAGATCGCGCTCGGCAAGCTAAGCCAGGCAGTCGCCCACAAGGCACAGATTCTTCAGGTTCGCGGAAACTTCGATGACTGCCTGACGCTGGCCCGCGATTTGGCCGACAACTATCCGGTGCACCTGGTGAATTCTGTGAACCCAGACCGCATCGAGGGCCAGAAGACTGGCGCGTTTGAGGTGGTCGACTCACTCGGATTCGCTCCTGACTTGCACGTTCTGCCGGTTGGCAACGCTGGCAACTACTCGGCATACTTCAAGGGTTATCTTGAGGATTTCAACGAGGGCCGCATCCCGCAGGTGCCTCAGATGTGGGGATTCCAGGCTGAGGGCTCAGCACCATTCACCACGGGTGCACCGGTGAAGAACCCAGAAACCATTGCCACGGCAATTCGCATCGGCAACCCAGCGTCTTGGGACCTAGCTCAAAGCGCCAAGGAATGTTCGAACGGAATGTTCGGTGCCGTGAGCGACAAGCAAATTCTCTGGATGCACCGATTCCTGTCTCAGGAGGTTGGCGTTTTCGTCGAGCCGTCCTCGGCAACTGGCGCAGCGGGTCTCTACAAGCAGTCGCAGCAGGGTGCCGATCTTGCTGGCACAACCATTGTTGTCACCGTAACCGGGCACGGCCTGAAGGATGCCCTTTGGTCACTCAAGGACGAAGACGGCAATGAGATCTCGCCGACCTCGGTTTCAACCAACGCCGACGAGGTTGCCGACAGCCTAGGTTTGGTTCGCAAGTAATGTCTCAGCTCGTCGGTCGCAAAGTCACGGTTCGAGTGCCGGCTACCTCGGCCAACCTCGGACCAGGTTTTGACACCCTCGGAATGGCGCTTTCCTACTATGACGAACTCGAAGTTGAGGCTGTGCCTGGCACTGGCGCAATCGTCGAGGTTTCAGGCGAAGGTGCCGGTGAGGTGGCCACCGATGAGAGCAACCTTGTGGTCAAGTCGATCGCATACACGTTCAAGCACTATGGCCAGAGTCTGCCTGGCTTGAGGCTTCGAGCCAAAAACATCATCCCGCACGGTCGGGGCATGGGGTCATCTGGCGCGGCTGTCGTCTCGGGCATCGTCGCTGCCAAAGGATTACTGTCGGGTGTCGTCGATATGACCGATCAAGATTTGCTTCAGATCGCAACCGAGATTGAGGGACACCCCGATAACGTTGCGCCAGCACTATTCGGTGGCCTGACCATCGCCTGGGAAGACGAATCTGGTCCGCACTTCAAAAAGCTCTTTGTGCACCGCGGCATCGCACCACTCGAGCTGGTGCCGAACTTCAAGATGTCAACCGCGCTCGCTCGTTCGCTGCAGCCTGACTCGGTGCCGCATAGCGATGCGGTGTTCAACGTATCCCGCTCGGCGCTTCTGATTGCGGCCCTGACCCAGAGCCCAGATCTGCTCCTTTCGGCAACCGAAGACAAATTGCATCAGGATTACCGCGCGGCAGCCATGCCCGAAACCAACGCCCTGATCCAGGTGCTGAGGGATGCGGGTCACGCTGCTGTCGTTTCGGGTGCTGGTCCATCGGTGCTGGTGCTTGCTACCGGCCCAGCCCAGCGCCTTGCCGCCATGCAACTCGCTGCGACACATTATCCACAGTGGACACCGTTGCTATTGGCTGTCGACTTTAAAGGTGCTACTGTAGTAACGCACCACGAAGCGAGCGCCTAGTTTGGCCTCCCACTGATTTGGTGTTTCAAGTCCGAGCCTGACAGGTTCGAAATTTCCGAATCTGTTAGAGCCCACGACATCTGAAGTTTTGATCGGGCAAGGACCCGTCGTCGATGCCAGGGGAGTATCCCGCATCGCAACCGCTAAGAAAGAGCAATCACACATGGATGAAATCCAGCAAGAAAAGCCAGCAGCCCGTCGTGGCCGTCGCGTAACCGCTGAAGTTGGCACCGAACCAAAGACCGAAACCACTGCCGCCGCTGCCAAGTCAGAGGATGCCGCCCCGGCCGCCAAGCGCACCCGCAAGGCTGCACCCAAGGCAGACTCCGAACAGGGCCAGAACAGCGAAGCGCCAAAGCGCGAGAGCGACTCGTCCTCGACCTCTGGCGACCAGGGTGGCGAAGACCGTGCTGACCGTGGCGACCGTCAAGACCGCCCAGAGCGCGCAGATCGCAACGACCGCAACCGCAATCGCAATCGCAACCGTGACCGCAACCGCGGCGAGGGCGACTCGAACGACAGTGGTGACTCGGGTTCAGACCGCGAGTCAGCTAACCGCGACAACTCAACCCGCGACAACGATCGCGACAACGACCGAGCCGAGCGTGATTACAACAACGACCGCGGTGGACGCAACCGCAACCGTCGCGACCGCAACCGCAACCGCAACCGTGACCGCAACCGCAACGGTGGCAACCAAGACGACATCGAGCCAGAGATCTCAGAAGATGATGTCTTGGTTCCGGTTGGCGGCATCCTAGATGTTCTTGAAAACTATGCTTTCGTTCGCACCACCGGCTACCTGCCAGGCCCGAACGATGTCTACGTTTCGCTCGGCCAGGTTAAGAAGTACGGCATGCGCAAGGGTGACGCTGTCGTCGGTGCCATTCGCCAGCCACGCGAGGGCGAAGGTTCTGGTCGCCAGAAGTTCAACGCAATCGTCAAGGTCGACAGCATCAATGGCCTCACCCCAGAGCAGGCAGCTGCTCGTGTCGAGTTCGGCAAGCTGACTCCGCTTTACCCACAGACCCGCCTTCGTCTCGAGACCGAGCCAACCAAGCTAAGCACTCGCATCATCGACCTGGTTGCCCCAATCGGTAAGGGTCAGCGCGGTCTGATTGTTTCGCCTCCAAAGGCCGGAAAGACCTTGGTTTTGCAGGCAATCGCAAATGCGATCAGCGCAAACAACCCAGAGGTTCACCTGATGGTGGTTCTCGTTGACGAGCGCCCAGAAGAAGTGACCGACATGCAGCGCACCGTGAAGGGTGAGGTCATCGCCTCAACCTTCGACCGTCCAGCCGAAGACCACACGACCGTGGCTGAGCTGGCAATCGAGCGCGCTAAGCGTCTGGTCGAGCTGGGTCACGACGTTGTCGTCTTGCTCGACTCGATCACCCGCCTGGGCCGCGCTTACAACCTGAGCGCTCCAGCGTCTGGCCGCATCCTTTCGGGTGGTGTTGACTCTTCAGCTCTTTACCCGCCAAAGCGCTTCTTCGGTGCAGCTCGAAACATCGAGAACGGTGGTTCGTTGACCATCCTTGCGACCGCACTGGTCGAAACCGGTTCGAAGATGGATGAGGTTATCTTCGAAGAGTTCAAGGGAACCGGCAACATGGAGCTTCGCCTATCGCGCCAGCTGGCCGACAAGCGTATCTTCCCTGCCGTTGACGTGAACGCTTCGGGAACCCGCCGCGAAGAAATGCTTATGGCACCAGACGAAACCAAGATCGTCTGGAAGCTTCGTCGCGTTCTTGCCGGTGTCGAGCAGCAACAGGCTCTCGAGATGGTTCTAAAGGGCCTCAAAGACACCAAGAGCAACGTCGAGTTCCTGATGAACGTTCAGAAGTCGATGCCGGTTCCTTCGGCAAACGAAGCCGAATAATCGCGGCCGACCTAACCAATCGATCTCAGTAATCTCATGCTTGATTCAGTTCAACCGCTGCTAGCCGAGCACGCAGCGCTTCAAGAGCAGCTGTCGGATGCGTCAGT
>CAZXFZ010000002.1:22292-23229 GCA_964640285.1 uncultured Rhodoluna sp. | reverse complement strand
GACTCGCGCCAGAACCTGAAACGACAAGCGAAAACCCCCGCCCAAAAGAGCGGGGGTTTCCTTGTTTCCTGCTATTTCTTAGTGCTGAACGGCCTTGCCGATAGCAGCACCAGTCAGCGACCGAACTTCGAGCTCTGCATACTTGGCAGAGTTCTTCTCGTTCGAAGTGATCGTTCCAAGCCATCCGAAGAAGAATCCCAGAGGAATGGAAACGATGCCTGGGTTAGCCAGCGGGAAGTAGTCCCAACGCACACCGATTTCGCTCAACTTGAAGAAGCTGGTTTCGAAACCCGAAACGTTTGGACCAAACGCCAAGAGCACAAGCGCTGCACCGAGGCCACCGTAGATGGCCCAGACCGCACCGCGAGTATTGAATTTCTTCCAGAACATCGTGTACAGAACCGCTGGCAGGTTGCCCGAAGCAGCAATCGCGAAAGCGATTGCAACCAGGAAGGCAACGTTTAGGGTCTGGGCACCGATGGCCAGGACGATGGCTACCAAACCGATGGCGATAGCTGCAATCTTGGCAACTCGTACTTCGCTCTCAGGTGTAGCCTTGCCGCGCTTGATGACGTTGGCGTAAAGGTCGTGCGCGAGTGACGACGACGACGCCAGAGTCAAACCGGCGACAACAGCGAGGATCGTCGCAAAAGCGATTGCACCGATGATGGCGAGCATCACCGCGCCACCGACGGTTCCTTCACCGCCACCCAAGAACTGAGCTAGCTGAGGAGCAGCCACGTTACCCGATGGGTCGATCGGAACCAGGGACTTCTTCAGATCAGGGGTTAGGTTCTTGAGTTGATCAAGAGTCGTACAGGCATCACCGATTTGGTTGCCATCCTTATCGATCACACATCCTGCATCGTTGACCTTGTAGCCGCGGAACAGCACAGTGCGACTAACGAGAGCAGCTGCACCAAAACCGAGTGCGATG
>CAZXFZ010000002.1:16588-22282 GCA_964640285.1 uncultured Rhodoluna sp. | reverse complement strand
CCACGAAGCAGGGTCGTACGGCTAACCAAGGCTGCCGCACCGACACCAAGCGCGATGGTCATCAGGTAGAAAGCACCGATGTTTCCAATAGCCCAGTTGACCGACTTTCGGGCGGCCTTTGAGTTTGGCACGGTGTAGAAGCGAATCAGGATGTGCGGCAGACCGGCAGTTCCGAGCACCAGAGCAAGACCGAGTGAAACAAGGTCAAGTCGGCTGAACAGGGTCTTGGCCGCATCAAGGGTGACTCCATCGGCTAGGAATACGTCCTTGCCGAACTTCAGGCCCGGCTGGAGGAACGCATCCTTCTTTCCGCTGTTTTCGGCTGCTGCACCCAGCAGTTCTGAGATGTTGAAGTGGAAGTGCGCCAAGACCATGATGGTCAGAAGCGCCGCACCAATCATCAGCAAGAAGGCCTTGATGATTTGAACGTAGGTAGTTCCCTTCATGCCACCGATGGTCACATAAAGAATCATGAGGACACCGACGCCGACAATGATGAGGTTCTTGGTTGCGGGATCCGTGATGCCGAGCAGCAGCGAAACAAGCGCACCCGCACCGACCATCTGAGCGAGCAGATAGAAGATCGAGACCACAATGGTTGAAACTGCAGATGCGGTGCGGACCGGACGCTGACGCATGCGGAAAGCAAGCACGTCACCCATGGTGAAGCGCCCCGAATTGCGCAGCGGCTCAGCGATCAGAAGCAGCGCGACGAGCCACGCAACCAGGAAGCCAATCGAGTAGAGGAAGCCGTCATAGCCGAACAGCGCGATGGTTCCTGCGATACCCAAGAATGAGGCGGCCGACATGTAATCGCCGGCGATAGCGAGACCATTCTGGAATCCAGAGAAGTTCGCTCCACCGTCATAAAAGTCAGATGCCTTCTTCGTGCTTCGGCTGGCACGCCAAACCACAAGGAGCGTGATTGCCACGAAGGTGACAAACAGAATGGAGCTGAGTTGTGTTGAATCAATGTTCATTAGAGTCCAAGCTCCTTTTCAACTTTTGCCTTGATGGCTTCTGAAGCATCGTCAAGGTGCTTGCTCGAGTGGCGCTCATAGAGCCAAGCGATGAGGAAGGTAGTCACGAACTGCAATACGCCCATAACAAAAGCGATGTTGATGTTCGGCAGAATCTCTTGCGAGACCCACGGGCGGGCAAATGCAGTCAGTAGTACATATGCGAAATACCAGACGAGAAAAGCAGCCGTAAGCGGGAATGCAAAGTTACGGAACTTGCGTTTCAGGGCCTGGAACTCAGCGCTTTTTTGGGTTTCCTCCCAAACGCTGTTTTGTTCTGTCGATCCCATTGAACTCCAATGTTCATTTAGGTTGCCCAAGAGCATCTTTGCCAGAGGGCAGACACGTGCCAGGGCACGCTCCATCGGTCAATCTAGCGAAACGTTTGGGGGCAAAATACCGAAAATTGTTTTAGAAAATAATTCGTTATTTGACTGTGACAATGCGGTTTTTTGGCGCCTTACCAAGAATCAGCACTGCGGGTCAGATTTGGGGATGCGGCCATAAATGAAGTAGCGGTCCACGGCCGTGTCGACGCATGAATTCGAGCGGGTGTATGCGGTGTGCCCCTCACCGTTGTATGTAATCAAGACGCCAGACTTCAGCAATTTTGCCAACGCTTGTGCTTGGGGGTAGGGCGTGGCCGGATCGTTGGTTGTTCCAATCACCATGATCGGCAATGCACCTGGGGCAGAAAGGCTTGCAGGCATTTTGACTTGCGGGTAAGGCCACATCGAACAGAGCAGCGCCCCATTTTGCCAGTATCGACCGAAAACTGGGCTCGCCGCCACCACGAGCTTGTTCTGTGCGGCTACCTCAGCTTCAATCCATGGGCTTCGCGAGTCCAAGCAATTGATCGCGATGTTCGCTTCCATGATGTTAGAGGCATAGGTGCCATCTGGATTTCGATCGTTATACAAATCGGCAAGGCGCATGAAGCCGGTGCCGTCTCCGCTGAAGGCATCCTTGAATGCGTCGCTGGCATAGGGCCAGTAATCCTGAGAGTACAGAGACATGATCAAACCGGTTTGAGCTGCCCAGACGGTTAGCTTGCGACCAGATTCTGTTGGCAACGGCTTGGTCTCTAGAGATCTGAACCAATCCGAAATCCTCTGTTCGGCCTTGGCAACCGTTCCAGAAGACTTGAAGGGGCAATCGCTAGTTTCGATGCAGTTCGCCAGGTATGCCTTGAGCGCCGAATCGAAACCCTTGAGCTGGGCCAGAGACTGGTCGTAGTCAGAGAGCTTTGGGTCTATTGCCCCGTCAAGAACCAGCCGACCCACCCGAGCAGGAAACAAGGCCGCATAGATCGTGCCGAGGTAGGTGCCGTAGGAATAGCCGAGGTAGTTCAGTCTGATGTCCGAGAACACAGCTCTGACCACATCAAGGTCTCGGGCGGCGGAAACGGTGTCGATGTACTGAAGTGCGGGACCGGTATTCGCGACGCATCCGTCGATGAACTTTCTGGCCGAAGCTCTTGAGGCCGCCAAATCAGCTGCCGACCCCAGTGGTTCGAGCTGATCAGCATAGAGAAAAGCGTCGGTGTCCTTAGGTGAGAGGCAACGAACCTTGGGTTCGCTCATTCCGACTCCCCTAGGGTCGACGGCAACAATGTTGTATTGCGCTCTGAGCGACTGGGTTCCTACGGAGTCTGGATTTCCTACGAGCCACTCATAGGCCGATGAGCCAGGACCGCCCGGGTTGAACACGATTGAACCCAGCGGTTTCTTGGCTTCAGCTTTGCGATAGATCACGGCTAGTTGAATGTTTCCCGATGATGGCTTTGACCAGTTCAACGGAACGGAGATTTTTCCACACTTGGTTTTGGAGCTAACTCCGCAGGATTTCCAAGCGACCTTTTGGGCATAAAACTTTTTTGTTGCCGAAGGTAGCTTCGGGTCAACCAACGGCAGGCTTGCGGTTGGCGTAGCCACTGCCTCATCAGCTCGCGTACCAAAACCTACAAGCCCACCATCAATGCATCCGGTGAGTGAAAACGTGAGCACTGCAACCAGAGCTACTTTGCGCCAACCGGCGAAGTTGGCGCGCATCTTGGTCAGGTTCAGTTTTCTCTTCACGGCTTGGTCCTCAGGTTTACGGCCAGCGCCTCGAGAGCGATGATGTCGCGCACATTGTCGTCAATTCGCGATCTCGTTTGAGCTATCGCGTCAAGTTTGGCGATGGTCTGGGTTGCTGACGAGCGAGAGGCAACCGATTGAATTTGGGTGCGCAAATCCTCGTTCACAAGTGCGGTGTTGGACGCGAGTTGAATTGTCAAAACGTCTCTATAAAGTGCGAGCAGATCGACCAAGATGCGGTCTAACCCATCGCGCAAAGATCTGGTGGCTCGGCGTTTCTGAGCCTCTTCAAGATTCTTTACTTCGCTTCGCAGAGCCGGTGGAACTGTTCCGCCTGATTCGATGCCCATACTTCGCAAAAGCGCCTCGCGTTCTTGCTCATCGCGCTGAGTGGTTAGCAATTCAGCATCTTTTCGGGCAACTTCAAGCCACTGCTCTGCTGTGTTAATCGCCCCAGGAACCGAGGTGATGTTTAGAGCGGCGAGCAAGCTTTCGCGGCGGCGGCTTCGAGCTTCGTGACTGGTGGCAAGTCGCCTAGCCATGCCGATATGTGATTGCGCCGCGGCAGCCACCTCTAGAGCGAGTTTGTGTTCAATGCCATCGCGCTGAACTAGAAGCTGGGCTACTTGCTCAATCGAAGGCACCTTTAGTCCAACTCGGCGCACGCGAGAACGAATGGTCGGAAGCATATCTGCCTCGCTGGGTGCGCATAGAAGCCAAATTGTGCCGGCGGGCGGTTCTTCCAGTGCTTTGAGAAGCACGTTAGAGGATCGCTCGGCCATGCGATCGGCATCCTCAATGATCATGATCCTGAATCGGCCCATCGATCCGCCGAACTGGCTATCGGCAACCAGTTTGCGAACTTCGTCGATGGTGATGGTGACTTTGTCAGTAGCCAATACCGAAATGTCAGGATGCGTTCCGACCTCAGCGAGGTGACACGACTGGCAGGTTCCGCATCCCTGGTCAGGGCACAGTAGCGCCGCGGCAAAAGCATGTGCCAGATTCGACCGTCCGGATCCCGGTGGGCCAGTTAGCAGCCAGGCATGGTGCACGCCTTCGTCACGATGTTTTACAGCCAGCTGAAGCTGAGCGACTGCTTCGTCTTGACCGAGCAGTTCGCTCCAAACACCGGTTGCCGTAACAGAACTCATTTAGCTCGCCAGAAGGTGCTTTACTCTGTCTCGGATTTGAGTCTGCATAGCTTCGATGCTTGAGGATGCGTCAATCACAAGCCAACGGTTTGGCTCTTGAGCTGCCATCTGCAGGTAGGCCTGACGAACCGCTTCAAAAAACTCAACCTTCTCGCGCTCGAGACGATCTGGTTCCTGGCCAGTTTGCCCACGACGCGCCCTGGCTACCTCGGCAGGCAAGTCAAGCAGGATTGTCAGCGCAGGCAAGAGATTCTCAACGGCAAACATTGAAATTGCCCGCACCTCATCGGCATCGAGGGCTCGCCCCACGCCCTGATAGGCCACAGAAGAATCCAAGTAGCGATCGGTGAGGACGACCTCGCCGCGTTCGAGAGCCGGGCGAATCTTCGTTGCCACGTGGTGTGCTCGGTCAGCTGCATAGAGCAACGCTTCAGATCGGGGCGCGACATCACCCTTGCGATGCAGTAGCAGGTGCCTGATCTCTTGACCCAAATCGGTGCCACCGGGCTCCAGGGTGCGAAGAACTGTTCTGCCTTGATCGACTAGAAATTGCTCAAGCAACTCGAGTTGAGTGGATTTTCCGACACCATCGATACCCTCGACCGAAATAAAGAGTCCGCGAGTCATCGTCTATTTGGACTTTCTGGTGGTTCCGCGTTTGACGACTCGAGTCGCGCTCTTTGCACCCTTGCCGCGAGTTGCCTTAGGTGCGGCTTGACCGGGCTCAAGCCCCAGTTTCTCTCGTCGAATCGCGAGCAACTCGAAGGCCCGGTCTGGACTCATGTCGTCAAGCAGGTCATCCTTCGGCACAGTCGCATTGATAACACCATCGGTGACGTACGTGCCGAATTGACCGGTTTTGGCTACTACCGGCAAACCGCTGGCTGGATCCTCGCCAAATTCACGCAGGGGCGTTGACGCCGTGCGCCGGCCGCCATACTTGGGCTGAGCAAAGAGGTCGAGTGCGCCTTTCAGGTCTATCGACAAAATGTCGTCCTCGCTGAGCAGCGAACGAGTCTCTTTGCCGCGGGTTAGGTATGGACCGAATTTGCCGTTCTGAGCCATGATGGCTTCGCCGGTTGCCTCATCGTGGCCAACGAGTCTCGGCAGCGAAAGCAACTTGAGTGCCTCTTCAAGAGTTAGTGTCGCCGGGTTCATGCTCTTGAATAGCGAGGCCGTCTTCGGTTTTGCCGCCTTCGGATCATCCAAATAGACATAAGGGCCATAACGACCGTCTTTGAAAACAATGTCTAGGCCGGTCTCGGGGTCTGAGCCGATTACGCGATCGGTGGCAACTGGAGCCTCAATCAACTCTTGAGCTTTCTCGACAGTTAGCTCATCTGGGGCAAGACCCTCAGGCAGATTGACGATTCGACGGCCATTTTCATCGAAGCCATCAACGCCTGGCTGGAAATCATCCGCGAGAATGAAATCATTCTCGCT
>CAZXFZ010000002.1:1255-16578 GCA_964640285.1 uncultured Rhodoluna sp. | reverse complement strand
GGCAACCTCGAGATATGGGCCGTATTTTCCGGTGCGAAGAGTCACATCGTCGCTGATTCGAATCGAATTGACTGCACGGGCATCGACATCACCCAAGGATGCGACAACGTTCTCGAGACCCTCCTCGGCCGAGCCGTCTCCGAAGAAGAATTTGCGAAGCCAACTTGAACTGTCTAGTTCGCCAGCGGCAATTCGGTCTAGATCTTCTTCCATTGAGGCGGTGAAGTCATAGTCGACTAGCTTGCCGAAGTTTTCTTCGAGGAATCTGGTGACGGTGAACGCAATCCACTCGGGCACCAGTGCTTGGCCCCGCTTCGAAACGTATCCCTTGGCCACAATCGTCGACAAGATTGCAGCGTATGTCGATGGGCGCCCGATGCCATCCTCTTCGAGGGCCTTGACCAGCGAAGCCTCGGTATATCTGGGTGGTGGTGATGTTTGGTGAGGTTTGGCCTCGACATCGATCAGCGACAACTGCTGGCCAACCTCTAGTTGCGGAAGCTTTCGTTCCTGCTGGTCTTCTTCATCTTCATTTCTTGATTCGTCGTGACCTTCTTCATAAGCCGCGATGAAACCTTTGAAAGTGATGACCGTGCCCGAAGCAGTGAACTCGGCAGTTTGACCGGTCGGCAGGCCGGATACCTCGATTTTCGCGGTTGTCGTCGATACCTTGGCATCTTGCATCTGAGAGGCAACGGTGCGCTTCCAGATCAGGTCGTAGAGTTCGAACGCGCGACCCTGCAAAACCGAAGCGAGCTCGCTTGGCTTCTTGAAAACTTCGCCGGCTGGGCGAATGGCTTCGTGTGCCTCTTGCGCATTCTTGTTTTTGCCCTGATACACGCGAGGGGTTGGCGAAACCATCTCGGCACCAAACATCTCTGCAGCCTGCTTTGAGGCGGCCTTAATCGCCTGAGTCGAAAGGGTCGGCGAATCGGTTCGCATATAGGTGATGTAACCGTCTTGGTAGAGCGATTGAGCTGTATCCATGGTCTGCTTGGCAGACATTCTCAACTTGCGGGATGCCTCTTGCTGAAGGGTCGACGTTGTGAACGGAGCAGCGGGGCGACGAGTGCTCGGCTTGGATTCGACCGAGGCAACTCGAATCTGCACCTGAGGGTTTGAAACTGCCTGAGCCAAGGCCTCGGCTGAAGCGGCGTCCAACAGAAGAACCTTTGCGGTCAGGTTTCCGTTGTCATCAAAACTGTCACCGCTCGCGATGCGCTGGCCATCGATGCTCTGCAGCTTTGCCTCAAATGGGGATGCCGTTGCGCCAACAGGAGTAAAGGTCGCCTTCAGGTCACTGTATTGAGCAGAAACAAAAGCCATTCGCTCACGCTCACGCTCGACCACAAGTCGCGTCGCTGGGGATTGGACTCGGCCAGCACTCAGGCTTGGCAAGATCTTTCGCCAGAGCACCGGGCTGATCGAATAGCCATAAAGACGGTCAACCACGCGACGGGTTTCTTGGGCTGCGACCAAGTCGGTGTCTACATCACGAGTGTGCGCGAGGGCATCCTGGATCGCTTCTTTGGTGATCTCGTGGAACACCATGCGCTTGACTGGCACCTTCGGTTTAAGCAGCTGCAATAGGTGCCATGCAATTGCCTCACCCTCGCGGTCTTCATCTGTGGCCAGATAGAGCTCATCTGCCGATTTGAGAGCTGCCTTGAGCTCAGAGACAGTTTTGGATTTGCCCGGCTGAATTGTGTAAACCGGCTCGAAATTGTTCTTTACGTCAATAGCGAATTGCTTGACGTATGGGTCCTTTTTTAGCTCGGCCGGAACTTCTTTGGGCTCGCAAAGGTCGCGAATGTGTCCGACAGAGGCCAACACCTCATACTCGGAGCCGAGGTACTTAGCAATCGTCTTAGCCTTGGCAGGCGACTCAACGATTACCAGCTTGCGACTCTGGGCCAATTGCGCTCCTTTTATATAGATGCCAGTGGCTTTCGCCACATTGCGATTCAAGATGTTGCGTGAGCTTTTGCGCTAAGCAATATACCCATCGTGGTTTGCTTCACAACAATCCATGTCTCGCTGTTGAGAATACGGCACGTGTCAAGCAGTATGCCAAATCGGTCTGACATCTCTTGCGCAACTTCACATGGATAGCCAACCGAGATTCCGCGCAAGGCATCCTCTGCAGATAACGCAATCTCGTCGGCGTATAGCTGCAGACTTTGATTGGTAAGAACGACCTTGCCGAGGCCGAGCGCTGCAATCGAGACCGCGAGACATACCACCACAATCGAGAAGCCAAGCAGCGTTCCTGAACCAGTAGCGCTGCGCAAATCTTCCAAATTGGCAAACTTGCGCCATGCTGCACTCACAGGTGCGCCTGATCTCGAGCGCAAAATTGCTGCTCGATTCGGAACTCGTTTAAAGTTGCCCAAACCATCTGAATCGGAACACTGCCCCTGGCACAGATTAGGTCACCAACTTTTTCTAGCTCGATAGCTACTCGATTCGAGGCAGCGATAACTTGAACTTCCTCGACAAGCGACTTCTGCAAGGATGAGAAGCTTTCGCTGGCGGTCGACACAGCTGCCTCTCTGGCCGCCCAGCTCAAGGATGCCAGCAACCGGAAAGACTGCAGTTGCACAGCCCCAACACTCATTGCAAACGCGATCATCATGGCCACGCTGGGCAGTATCAAGGCAAACTCAGCTGTGATCGCCCCTTCTTGATTGACTAGAAGAGCTCTAGTTAGTCGACGCCGAGTCATTAGGATTCGTGAAAGTCAGCGCTGACTTCACCAGGTCGAACAGTATGGTTTTGATTTCATCGCTTCGCATAATCACAACCAAGAGGCCAGCAAAACCAACGGCAGCCATTGTTGCAATCGCGTATTCGGCAGTCGCTGCTCCACGATCATCGGTTCGAATTCGCTCAAAGGCCCCTCTGCAGACTGCATACCGACCTGTCGTTCTCTCGTTCATTTCATACCTTTCATTTCTTTCTATGGGTTATGCGCTCAAAGCTGTTGCCAGACTGAAAGCAGTCGGAAGAAGCGCAATTAGCGCGAAGGCGGGCATCGAGAGCAACGCGGCAGGGGCAATCAACCTGATCGATGCTTTTTCTAGGGCAATCTCTTGTTTGTTCTGCAGCTGCTCGAGTTCGAGCAGAATCTCGCTTCTGACTAATCGAAGTGGAGCGGCACCGAATTTGTCGCTGAGCGCTAGTAGATCACGCAAATTATCGAGCTGCTCGGACTCATTTCCAGTTTCTCTGAGGTTTGCTTCGACTAGTTCATAGCACCTAGCTGTGGCATGGCCGGCGCTAGCCGCGACCAAGAAAAGTCTCAGCGATAGATTTGTGGAGAGTGGCTTTGGCGATGCTTTCTTTAACAATCGATTGTTGATGAGGAACGTTGCCACCAATAGCATCAGGCCGAATATCATCGAAAACCAGGGAAACCAGGATGTCTGGAAACCTCGCAGAGGGTTGAGACCGCCTAGCTGAGCAGAAATCAGGGCCACAAACGGCAATAAAACGACCAAATGGAATGTCGATTTTGGGGCAGCCGACAGTTTTTCGAGTCGAGCCCTGCCCAATCGCAAGGCGCGCTCGAGTTCGGCTTGCTGTTGAAGAGTTTCGACGAGTGGCGCTCCGACCGCTAGAGCGAAGTGCCAGATTCGCCAAAAGCTCGCACTTTCGGTTTCATCGGTGACCTCGATCAGCTTAGCCCTCACCAGTTCTGGCCTAACACCTGCGTCTATCAGCGAGGACGCCTCAGCAAACAGACGCTCCATCAGATGACCTCGAGCCTGCGTCTGCGCCCTGCTCCGCGAGTCGGTGCGTTGTCTGAAACCTCGTAAGTTTCACCCATCGACGAGCCTCTCGAAAACTTCGAGATGGATGCGATCCTTCGGCCACTAACAGCCGATTCACAGTGAATTACCCAGTCGATTACCCCAGAAGTCATCGACCCAAGTTCGGACGGTCGCAGACCTGCCAGTTGAGCCATGCCCTGCAATCGACTCCACACCGATTCTGGCGAGTTAGCGTGAAGTGTTGCTCCAACACCACCGTGCCCGGTGTTCAGCACCCGCAGCAGAGCGCCTAACTCAGAGCCGCGGAGTTCTCCTAACAAGATTCGGTCTGGTCGCATCCTCAGGCACTGAATCAGAAGTTCGTCAGATGTGATTGCGCCGCGTCCGTCTTGGTTCGACTGTCGCGTTAGCAGAGCCAAAGCATTTGCTTCGAGCCGCAACTCGGGAATGTCTTCGATGGTGATTACGCGCTCGCCCCCGAACTCCGCTGCCATCGCACGCAAGACGGTGGTTTTGCCCGAACCGGTAGCTCCTGTAATCAAGAAGTTTCGCCTCAACCGAACCATTTCGCGAAGCTGCCCGGCTTGCTCTGCCGTCAGCATGCCAACATCGATCAACTGATCGAGCAGCACAGGGCGATCGGCAAACACTCGAATGCAGATTTGAGTTCTTTCGCAAACCTCGGAGGCTAAAACCAGGTGTATTCGGACCGCGACACCTGCCCCGGCCGCTGAAGCAACTAGGTCGGCAAAAGGTTTGGCAAGATCGAGGCGAACGCCATCCTGCTCGGCAAGTTTGAGCGCGGCAGCGGTTGCTTCGGGCTCGCGACTAAATGGGTTCGGCCGGATCTCTAAACCACGACCGCGATCGACCCAGCAATCGCGGGCCCCATCGATTAGCACGTCGGTGACGCCTTGCTCAGACAGCAAGCTGAATAGCCGAGGGTCAAGGTCTTGGAGGTTCACAGCCCAAGAATGTTGGCAGAACGCGTTGAGCGGAGTTGATTGCGAAAAGCTGTGAAGAAACGCGCATCGATTGGCTCAGGTGTATGAACCCTTAAATTAGGGGGCCCCAGGTCTGGGGGGAGACTCTGGGGCCAGGCGATGCCGATTGGGGGGAATCAGCATCGCAGGTCGGTCTAGCCGACACATAAATGATAAACGATTCATAACGAATTTGATTCCCGAACATAACAAAAAATTGAAAAATCTAAGAATTCTCACCGAATTGCCAGAAAAGGGCTAGACCAACCAAACATGCCGCCAGAAAATACCGAAAATAGTTCGGTTTTTTGTGGCAGTATTGCGAAAGGTTCGTAGCCCAACGGAGGACAAAGATGTCTGCAGAACACGAGATCGACAACCTGACGCAGGAGTCACGCCACTTCGCACCTGATCCTGCTTTTGCGAAAAATGCAATCGCCCAACAGTCGCTATATGAGGAGGCGGCGGCCGATCGTCTTGGTTTCTGGGCTAAGCAGGCAAGAAACCTTCACTGGCACAAGCCATTCACTCAGGTTCTCGACTGGTCAAACGCACCCTTTGCCAAGTGGTTCTATGACGGCGAACTGAACATCTCCTACAACTGCCTCGACCGCCACGTTGAAGCCGGGAACGGCGATCGAGTAGCCATCTACTTCGAAGGCGAACCAGGCGACACCAAGGAAATCACCTATGCCGAGCTAACTCAGGAAGTCAAGAAGGCGGCAAACGTTCTGACCGAACTAGGAATCAAGGCAGGTGACCGCGTTGCCATCTATCTGCCAATGATCCCAGAAGCCGTAGTTGCCATGCAGGCAGTAGCAAGAATCGGTGCCGTCCACTCGGTCGTGTTTGGTGGCTTCTCATCAGATTCACTTGCAAGCCGCATCGACGACGCCCAGGCCAAATTGGTCATCACTGCCGACGGTGGATTCCGCAAGGGCAAAGCCAGTGCCTTGAAACCAGCAGTGGATGAGGCTCTCGCCGGCGGCAAGTGCCCGTCGGTTGAGAAGGTGCTCGTCGTGCGTCGCACCAACCAAGATGTGGCCTGGCAAGACGACCGTGATATTGACTGGAACCAAGCTCTAGCCGGCGCTAACGCAGACCACGAAGCCAAGCCATTCAACGCTGAGCACCCGCTGTTCATCCTTTACACCTCTGGAACCACCGGCAAGCCAAAGGGCATCCTGCACACCAGCGGCGGCTACCTGACCCAGGCCAGCTACACCCACAAGAACGTGTTCGACCTGCACCCAGAATCAGACATTTACTGGTGCACCGCTGACGTTGGCTGGATTACCGGCCACTCCTATGTCGCTTATGGCCCGTTAGCCAACGGTGCAAGCCAGGTGATCTATGAAGGCACGCCCGATTCACCAGACTGGGGTCGCTGGTGGAGCATCGTTCAGAAGTACGGTGTGACGATTTTGTATACCGCCCCGACCGCTATTCGCTCGTTCATGAAGCTTGGTTCGGGCATCCCGCGACAGTATGACCTCAGCACAATTCGCGTGCTCGGCTCGGTTGGTGAGCCAATCAACCCAGAGGCATGGATGTGGTACCGCGACGTCATCGGTGGCGGAAAAGCTCCGATTGTTGACACCTGGTGGCAGACCGAAACCGGCGCAATCATGGTTTCGCCACTGCCCGGCGTCACCACACTAAAGCCCGGTTCGGCCCAAATTCCACTTCCAGGCGTTAGCGCCAAGATTTTGGATGACCACGGCAAAGAGCTGGGTCGCGGCCACGCCGGGCTTCTGGTTCTCACCGAACCTTGGCCATCGATGCTGCGCGGCATTTGGGGCGACCCAGACCGCTTCAAAGAAACCTACTGGTCACGCTTTGAGGGCATGTACTTCGCCGGTGATGGCGCTAAGTGGGATGACGAGGGTGACCTGTGGTTGCTTGGCCGCGTGGATGACGTCATGAACGTATCCGGACACCGTCTTTCGACGGCCGAGATTGAGTCAGCGCTGGTTTCGCACCCTTACGTTGCCGAGGCGGCAGTGGTGGGTGCCAAGGATGAGACCACGGGTCAGGCCGTGGTTGCATTCGTGATCCTGCGACAGAGTCAGGTTGAGGCGGCCGGCGCAGACACCGAAGTAAGCAAAATCTTGCGCGATCACGTGGCTAAGGAGATTGGACCAATCGCTAAGCCGCGCACGATCATGGTGGTTTCAGAGTTGCCGAAGACCCGATCTGGCAAGATTATGCGTCGCCTGCTTCGAGATGTCGCCGAAGATCGTCCGATTGGTGATGTGACCACGCTTGCCGACACGTCGGTGATGGACATCATTAGTGGCAAGGTCGCGGCCGGTGCCCAAGACTAGCTAGTTAGGCAATCGATCTCAGGGAACCCACTCGCATCTCTCAGCGGGTGGGTTTCTTGCTGAGCCAGAAACTATATCTGGCTGCGATTGGATGCCCGTCTTCGGATACGACTCGATAGCTCACGATGTAGCGACCCAGCAGCTTGCTAGCTCGCAAGTTCACGACGAGCTGATTGCCCAAAACCTGAGTTGGTTCAACACTGATCTGCCGCCCCCGCGGGTCAGTTACCGTAATTGAGTTGCCGCCGGCTAAATCGATTAGCTCATCGGTAAACATCAGTTTGACCTGCTTAGGAACAACGAAAACCTTGGCGCTTAAACCAGGTGTCGCCTTGATCAACTGGGCATGCGCATTCGCCGGTGCTGCCGATCCGAGGATCAGCAGCACCGAAGCCAGTGTCGCAGCGAGTTTGCGCATCTGCTAGTTGTTCACCTTGACCGATGGAGCGGTCGAACGGCTGTCGTTGTCGAGCACGGTGTCTGAGGTTGAACCGTCCCAAGTTTCAAAGACATTTAGCACTCGGGCCTTGATTGCGCGTTGCCCATTGCTCGCCTTTACGGCAGGAACATCAACGTGGCAGGTTTGCCGTGCTGGGAAGGTGACGGTGGTTCCCGCAGCTGCCTTGGCGAACGAGACTCGCAGGCCAAAATCGAAGAACGTAGTGGTTGCGACGTCACCAATTGGGCCGTTTGGCAAAGCGAAGTCACGAGAAATTGCAGTCCAAGTAACAGTCTGCGACTTGTCGGCGTTTAGTTTGATGGTGGTGCGCCAACCAGGAACGAACGCGGGTCTCGGAGCGGTGGTTCCAGCCTCACCCAAGGCAACAGCTGGCACGGTCACGCTGAATACCGAGGTGTCGCCCTTCCAGGTGTCCTTGGCGGCAACGACCTTGCCGGTGGTTGGGTGCAAGACATCCTTCTCGAGCGAGCAACCGTGACCAACGCGGAACATGAGCGTGTTGTTCTTGCCAACGGTCAGTGCGTCTGCAGTGTTGCCAGCCGCTGACACACCTGGAATAACGCTTACGTGAGCGTTAGCGGGAACCGCTGAGAGAACCAGAGCTGAACACAGCAAGAGCGAGCCGATTGTTTTCTTGGCCATTTGGGGATGCCTCTTTCAAGACTTGAGTTGCGGATCGAAATTGGTTTGGTCACTTGGACCAGCCCAATTCTACAAAATGTAGAATCGACTCGCAAATCGCCCCGAAGGTCTCAAATCGCGTCGAAAAATCCCTTCTTAACTAGGCGAACTCGACGATTAGCTCCACTTCAACGGCAGAATCCAGCGGCAAGACGGATACGCCAACGGCAGACCGAGCGTGCACGCCCGCGTCCCCGAATACTTCGACCAAGAACTCACTCGAGCCGTTGATGACCCCTGGTTGGCCGCTGAACTCAGGCACTGAAGCCACAAAACCTACAACCTTGACGATTCGAGTGACTCGGTCAAGATCTCCGATTGCCAACTTGACGGCAGCCAGGGCATTCAATGCCGCCTGACGAGCGAGTGACTTTGCGGTCGCTGGATCCACGAGTCCGGCACCCTCTCCAACCTTGCCAGTGGTTGGCAAAACGCCGTTTACGAATGGCAGTTGGCCGGCGGTAAACACGAGATTGCCCGAAACGGCAAATGGGGCGTATGCCGCAACCGGCTTCGCAACTTCAGGAAGCGGTGAGCCGAGCTCGATAAGGCGCTGTTCAATGCGTGACATTAGGCCACCGGACGCTTCATAAAGGCAATGAGTCCACCCTGAGGGCCTGTGGTAATCGAAACCAGCTCCCAGCCGTCGGCTCCCCAGTTGTTTAGGATCTGAGTCTCTTTGTGCAGCAGCAGTGGTGTTGTGATGTACTCCCACTTGGTCATTTTCTGGGTCCTCTCAGGAATGTTCGGTAACCTTGATTTTATGTCCCGTTCGAATGGCAATGCGTCGAGCCTTGGCCAGATGCTACTCAAGCTTTTCGGCTTGAGCTCGATCGCTGGCGTTCTCGCCCTAGCCCTTCTGGCCCCGCTCGCAATCGTCGGTGGAATCGCCATCACCACGAGTGCGACCGTCTTTGAAGGGCTCCCCGACTATATCAAGCCGGTAAACGCATCCCAGGCATCGACGCTATTCGGCACTAAGAACGGTCAGCCAGTCGAAATCGCGCGTTTCTACCACGAGAACCGAATCTCAATTGGCTACAACGACATGTCGCCAAACATTCGCAACGCTGTGGTCGCAACAGAAGACCCGCGCTTTTTCGAACACGGCGGTGTTGACGTAATCTCGCTCATTCGCGCGGTTCTAACGAACGCCGCGATGGGCGGTGGCGGCCCAGGCGCATCCACCATCACGATGCAATACGTAAAGAATTCGCTGGTCGCAGCGGCGCAGCTCACCGACGACGAGGATGCGATTGCCGAGGCAACGGCTGTCTCACTCGATCGCAAGATCCGCGAGATGCGCCTCGCGATCGCTGTCGAAGGTGTTGCTACCAAGCAAGAGATTCTGGCTGGATACCTCAACCTGAGCTTCTTTGGCCACCGCCTGAATGGTATTGAGGCGGCATCGAACTACTACTTCGGCATTTCAGCCAAAGACCTGAACGTGCCTCAGTCTGCTTTGCTAGCCGCGATGCTCAAATCACCCAATGACTACCGCCCAGATGAGCCGGCCAACCTAGACCGCGCAAAGAGCCGTCGCGACTATGTGATCGACAACATGCGCGATGAGGGCTACATCACCGCGGATGAAGCTAAGGCAGCCAAGGCAACTCCGATCGAAACCAACATTCAGCAGAAGCCTTCGGGTTGCGAAGCCAATCAGGTCACTGCTTTTTTCTGCGACTACACGGTTTGGACTGTTCGTAACAGCTCTGAATTCGGCCCGACTCGCGAAGACCGCGAGATGCTGCTCAAGCGCGGTGGTCTAAACATTTACACAACACTCGACATCGATTTGCAAGAGGTAGCCGACCAGGCGACCAAGACTTGGGTTCCTGTCGAAGACCCGAGCCAGATTGGGTCGGCCACGGTATCAGTTCAGGTGAACACCGGACGCATCCTTGCCATGGCTGAGAACCGAGTATTCGACCAGACCCAGAGCACCGAACCTGGGCGCACCTCGGTCAACTATGCGGCTGACAAGCCATTCGGTGGCTCGTCGGGCTTCCAGGTGGGTTCGACTTACAAGATTTTCACGCTGGCCCAGTGGCTGACCAACGGCTACCGACTGAACGATCACGTCGATGGTCGAGTGCGTGAATGGCAGGGATCCGACTTCTCAGCTCGATGCGGTGCATGGGTTGGAACCTGGGCTCCAAACAACATCACCAAAGAACCTGAAGATCTGACTGTCGTGCAAGCAACGGCACTGTCGGTGAACACCGCGTATGCCTACATGGCTTCCAAGGTCGACATCTGCGACATTCGCGATACTGCGATGCGCTTTGGCGTGAAGCGTGCCGACGGCGATCCGCTGCTCTACTACCCATCTGCAGTTATTGGCACCAACGAGATTTCACCGCTATCGATGGCTGCGGCCATGGCTGCAGTTGCCAACAAGGGCACATACTGCACCCCTGTTGCGATTGACCGAGTTGTGGTTCGAGCCACGAGCCAAGAACTGCCGGTGCCAAAAACTATCTGCAGCCAAGCAGTCACACCCGAGGTCGCTGCTGGCATGACCTACGCGATGCAGCGAGTAATTTCGGGCGGTACGGGTGGTGCATCCAACACTGGCGACGGAACCCCAATTGCCGGAAAGACCGGAACCACCGACTCCGGCGTGCACACCTGGATGACAGGATTCTCTTCTGCTGTTGGAACCGCAACTTGGGTTGGAAACGTAGTTGGTTCGAAGTCGCTCAGCAGCTTCAGACTGAACAACAAGGCAGCAAACACGGTGCGTCACGACATTTGGCGCACGACCATGAAGAAGGCCAACGAGCTATATCCCGGTGAGGCATTCATCGCGCCTCCGCAGTCCATGATTGATGCCGCGCTGTTGGCAATCCCTAGCGTGACCGGTCAGGACCCTCAGGCAGCCCTGGAAATCCTCAAGACGGCGGGCTTCAACCCCAAGATTATTGAGACCCAAGTTGCCAACGCAGCACCGGCGGGAACCGTCGCATACACTCGCCCTGCCGCCAATGGCACCGCACCTACCGGTTCTCAAGTGCGTATTTTTGTGAGCAAGGGCGGGCAAAAGGTTGTGCCGAACGTTTCTGGCATGACCGTTGCTAACGCTAAGGCTGCGCTGCTGGCCGCAGGTTATTCGGCGGTGAGCGAGCCACAACCTTCGCAAACTCAGTACTTCCAAAAGTCAGCCACGATTCCAAAGGGCAATGTGATTGGCACCGACCCAGCAGCCGGAACCGCCGCACCAGCAGCGAGTGCGATTCTGCTGATCATCAGCTCAGGCCCATAAGCAATGGTTGCAACGACGGATGCGGTCAACGTGGGCCAAATCCTCTTGGCTGCGGCAGTCTTGGTTGCCGTTGCGGCAGCCGTTTGGGGCATCCTGATTGAACGTCACCTCTATTCGATTCGTCGCGAAAGTCTTCGCATTCTTCCAAAAGGTGCCAAGCCAATTGCGATATTGCACATCAGCGATGTTCACCTGGCACCATGGCAGCGGCGCAAGCAACGCTGGATCGAACGCCTCGGGCAGCAGGAATTCGACCTAGTAGTCAATACCGGTGACAACCTCGGACACGCCCGAGCCATCGAACCTGTTATCGCTTGCTATAGGCCCCTGCTCGGGCACCACGGTGTGTTTGTGCACGGCTCGAACGACTATTACGCACCGGCACTGCGAAACCCACTCGCCTACCTTCGAGCTCCCTCCAAACGCGGCGACACTGCGGCTCTGAACACCGAACGCCTGACCAAGGGCTTCGTGAACGCCGGCTGGCGCAATCTCAACAACGCGGGTGCGAGCATCGAGGTCAACGGCACTCGAATCGGGTTTATTGGCGTTGACGACCCGCACGATGGGCTTGACGATCTCGAGTCGCTAAAGAGCTCGGCATCGCAGCTCGGCCAAGTCGACCTTCTGGTTGGTGTGGCCCACGCGCCCTATCTAAAAGTGATTGATGCCATGGCGGATGCCGGAGCGCGGCTGATGTTTGCCGGGCACACTCACGGCGGCCAAGTCGGCATCCCTGGATTCGGGGCAATAATCACGAATTGCGATCTTCCAAGGAAGTATGCGAAGGGCCTGAGCGCTTGGGCGGGCGGGCGTTTAGCGCTTCAGGTTTGCGCTGGGCTCGGACACTCGATTTATGCACCGGTTCGTTTTGCGGTGCGACCCGAGGTGCGCATCCTCACACTATTGCCAGAGCTTTAGTCTGTGGCCGCTTCGGGCTGACCGAAACCCCGAAACTTAGAGCCTAAATTCCGAGAGCCCAGGCGTCTGGACCAAGCACGATGTACTTGCCAGAGGTGTTCTCACAGCGTGCGGTGACGCCCACGACGTAGCAGGTCAGCTCGCCAACCGAGATGCGTTGCGCGTTCTCTAGGATCGGAGCTGAACTCGGGTCGGCATAGAACCCGCTGGTGCAGGTGAATTGGGCCTGCTCAGAGTTGCCGATGCCTTCGGGTTTGGCGCTCCAGAGTCGAATTTGGTAGCCGTATGAGGCGGTGCAATCCGATGGAATTGGAATCGGCTCGTAGCGCACCGAAGCTTCATTGTGCTCGCAGGTTACGAAGCTAGGTTCGGTTGCGCCATCCATCGCGGGCGAAATTGTGCACCAGGTTGGGCCATCGCCAACCTTGAAGACGTACTCGCCAAATGGGTCGGCATACTTGCTGGCATCCACATCGACAACACCCTCAGGTGGAGCTGTTGGAATCAGTTCTGGATCGATGCTCGGTGCGGCAGATTGAGTGGGAGCCGAGTTCGGTGTTGTACATGCGGTCAGTGACAGCGCCGCTATCGCAACCGCCACCCCGACCAGAAACTTGCGCATAGTCAAAGGCTATCGCCCAAGACTAAAACTCTTTGGCAACGAGCTCAGCGATTTCGTACGTGTTGAGGGCTGCACCCTTGCGCAGGTTATCGCCCACCACGAACAGTTCGATGCTGTTTGGAAAATCAAGCGATTGACGGATGCGACCAACAAAAGTTGGGTCTTGGCCTGCAACCAGGTTCGGGGTTGGGTACTGGTGGTTTGCTGGGTCGTCAACGACCTTAACGGTTGGCTGTTCTGCCAGCATCGCGCGAACCTCGTCAGCAGTTAGCGGGTCTGCAAAGGTCGCGTGCACAGTGAGCGAGTGAGCAACCTGAACCGGCACTCGAACACAGCTAGCGGCAACCTTGAGGTCGTTGATTCCAAGAATCTTGCGCGACTCGTCACGAACCTTCATTTCTTCACTGCTGTGGCCTCCGGCCTTCAGCGAGCCAGCGAAAGGAATAACGTTGAGCGCGATTGGGTGTGCCCATGGCGAAGCGCCTAGGTCGTTTCCGGCAGCGGCAAGAGCGGCACGAACGTCATCCGAAGCTGTTCCAAGCTCGCGCTGACCGCCCACAACAGCAAGTTCATCGGCGAGCTCTTCGATGCCAGCCGCACCTGCACCCGAGACAGCCTGATAGCTCGAAACTACGAGCTCCTTGAGTGTCCACTTGCGGTGCAGGGCACCCATCGCGGCCATCATGGTCAAGGTGGTGCAGTTCGGGTTAGAGATGATGCCGAGTGGTCGGTTCTTTGCCTGCTCTGGGTTTACCTCTGGAACAACCAGTGGCACCTGAGGGTTCATGCGGAATGCGCCGGAGTTGTCAACCGCAACCGCACCGCGCTCGGCGGCAATTGGTGCCCACACTTCGCTCACCTCGTCTGGCACGTCAAACATCGCAATGTCGATGCCATCGAATGCCTCCGGGCTGAGCGCCACAACAGTCAGTTCTTCACCGTGAACGGTAATCTTCTTGCCGGCCGAGCGTGGGCTAGCAATCAGGCGAATCTCGCCCCAAATGTTCTCGCGGTTGTTGATGATGTTGATCATCACAGTGCCGACTGCACCGGTTGCACCGACGAGGGCCAGATTTGGTTTGCGGCTCATGATTCGCTCCTAGCTATTTGATTGAAGAATCTTTATGTCGAATGGATGCCCGTTAACGCCCAGTCGCCTATCGGCCGGTTCCGGCATACACGACGGCTTCGGTGTCGCTGTCGAGTCCGAACGCAGTGTGAACGGCGCGGGCGGCGTCATCCAGCTGCTTGGCGTTAGTGACTACGGAAATGCGAATCTCTGAGGTCGAAATCATTTCGATGTTGATGCCAGCATCCGCGAGCGCCTTGAACAGGGTTGCCGAAACACCGGAGTGAGTTTTCATGCCTGCGCCGACAACCGAGAGCTTGCCGATGTCGGCATCCTGCTCTAGCTGACGGAAACCGAGGGATGCCTTTGCGCCTTCGAGGGCTCCGGCGACTCGACCGAGGTCGGCAAGCGGCAGGGTGAACGAAATGTCACTCACGCGGTCGGTCACGTCTGAACCGGTCGGCACGTTCTGCACGATCATGTCGATGTTGACGTCGGCTTCGGCGACCACCTGGAACAGCTCAGATGCCTTGCCCGGCACGTCAGGGATGCCGACGACGGTAATCTTCGCCTGGCCCTTGTCGGTTGCTACACCTGAAACGATTGGTTCTTCCATGTTGTCTCCTGCCGGCTTCTTGGAATAAACGATGGTGCCTGGATCTGTGCTGAAAGTTGAACGAACGCGAAGGTCGACGTTGTGGCGGCGGGCGTACTCGACCGCACGAATGTGCAGAATCTTTGCTCCGGCAGCAGCCAGTTCGAGCATTGACTCGATGTCGATCGCATCGAGTTTGTGCGCCGCAGGAATGATGCGCGGGTCTGCAGTGTAGACGCCGTCGACATCCGAGTAGATTTCACAGACGTCTGCCTCGAGGGCCGCTGCCAGCGCCACGGCAGTAGTGTCTGAACCACCGCGTCCTAGCGTGGTGATGTCACGACTGTCTTTGTTGAAGCCCTGGAACCCTGCAACGATGGCGATGTCACCTTCGTCTAGTGCCTCACGGATGCGGGTTGGACTGACTTCGGAAATTCGGGCATCGCCGTGCTTATTGCTGGTCATGATGCCGGCTTGCGAACCAGTGAACGAGCGAGATTTTCCGCCAGCGGCGTTGATGGCGATGGCCAGAAGCGCCATCGAGATTCGCTCACCCGAGGTGAGCAGCATGTCCATCTCGCGGGCGCTCTGGTATGGGTCATTCGCGACTGACTGTGCTAGATC
>CAZXFZ010000002.1:0-1233 GCA_964640285.1 uncultured Rhodoluna sp. | reverse complement strand
GGTGTCACCCATTGCCGCGACAACCACGACAACCTGATTGCCCGCGCGCTGGGTCTCGATGACGCGCTTTGCGACGTGCTTAATCTTGGCCGCATCGCCAACTGACGAGCCGCCAAATTTCTGCACGATTAGGGCCAAGAGCTGCTCCTTGAAGATAAGGGCCAAATGCGAGGGGAATTTGCGCGACGAACGTTGGCGCGAACCTTTATTTTATTGGACTTTTGCTCGGGCTGGGGTCGCGGATTCTTAGGTCGTTTTGGGTCGAAGTTATTGAACGACCCGGCGACCCTCAAATGCACGACCAAGGGTGACCTCATCTGCATACTCGAGGTCACCACCGACAGGGAGGCCTGAAGCGAGCCTTGAGATGGTGATTCCTAGCGTGCTGAGCATGCGGGTTAGGTAGGTGGCGGTCGCTTCGCCCTCGAGGTTGGGGTCGGTGGCGATGATGACCTCGGTGATCTCAGCATTTGCCAATCGCGACATCAGCTCTTTGATTCGCAACTGGTCTGGCCCGATTCCCTCGATCGGGCTAATTGCTCCGCCGAGCACGTGATACAGCCCGCGGAACTCGCGAGTGCGCTCGATGGCCTGAACGTCTTTAGATTCTTCAACGACGCAGATTATCGTGCGGTTTCGACGCTGGTCGCGGCAAATGTTGCACTGCGCATCCTCGGTGACATTGCCGCAAATTTCGCAGAATCGAACGCGTTCTTTGACCTCATTGAGCACCTGTGCAAGCTTCTTGGCCTGATCGTCTTCGGTTTGCAACAGGTGAAAGGCAATGCGCTGCGCCGACTTTGGGCCGATTCCAGGCAGACGACCTAGCTCATCGATAAGTTCTTGAACTACACCCTCGTACACGCTTATTTGCCGTTCTTGTCGTTGATAGGCGTTGCTCCGAGCATGTCTCGCAGGAGCGATTCGCCGTAACGTTCACCATCGTCTAGGTTGGCAAACTTGGCCGGCTGCTCTGGGGTTGTCTCGGCGACTGGTTCAAAGTCTGGCTCTGGATCGGGGGCTTCGACCGGAGGTTCGTCGACCTCAGGTTCTTCGATCGCAGCTTCATTTGGGGGCAAAGCCTCATCGTTTGCAGGGGCAGATGATGCCGGAGCTGCGCTTTGAGGAGTTGCCTGTTCGGTCTCGCCGGCAATCTGTGCCTTGAAACGCACAGTTACGCCTAAGACCTGAACGATTGCCTTGCGAAGAGCGTCGGCTCCGCCACCAGCAGTT
>CAZXFZ010000001.1:30003-37240 GCA_964640285.1 uncultured Rhodoluna sp. | reverse complement strand
TGTCTAGCTTCGGACCACCATTTCCGGTGAAGGTGTAAGACTGCTGAGCCGAGTCGTTAGACGCTGGGAAGTCGAGCTCCTTAGGTTCACTGCCTGGAGGAGCACCCACAATTGAGTACTCTGGCGACTTCTCACCGAAGTAGACACGTGGTTCATACTCGGGTAGCGAACCGGTTGACGGGATGCCCTTCTGCAAGAACACCGGTTGCCCGTCGACATTGCGCTGGTTTCCGTATGCGGCAACAACACCGTAGCCGTGGGTGTAAACCACTACATCGTTGTACCAGGATCTGGCAGAACCGAGTCCATCTTGGTTTAGCTCGCGCACCGCGATTACGGTGTCTTGGGTCTTGCCGTTGAGCGTGTATCGGTCAACGTCAAGGTGAGTCGGGAAGTCGTAATACTGCTTGTATTGCTCGAGCTGCTTGAACGACTGTGACACCAGAGCTGGGTCGATGATTCGAATATTTGCCGTGGTCTCGGCTTCGCTTCTGAGAGCACCTGGTTCGGTCGTGGTCTTTGCGTCGTACTCGATCTCCTCGATCTGGTCGAGACCGTATGCCTTGAGCGTAGCCTTGATGTTGCGCTCGATGTAGGCGGCCTCGAGCACGCGCTCGTTTGGCTTGACCTGGAAGTTTTGAACAATCCACGGGTAGAGCCCTCCGACAACCATCGAGGTGACCACCATCAGCGCTGTTGCCATGAGAGGCAACTTCCACTTTCCGATGAAGGCAGCGATCAAAAACAGGACTGCCACTGCCACCGAAATCGAGGCCATGATTTGGAATCCCGGAATCGTGGCATTCACATCTGAGTAGGTTGCTCCGGTGTAGAGGCCTGTGGTCGAAGTCATGGTCGAGTACTGCTCGAGCCAGATGCTGCCACCCTGAACCAGAAGATAGGCAAAAGCCGAGATTGCGATTTGGATTCGAGCAGACTTTGCGACCTGAACCTTTCGGCCTAGGAAGCGAATGTTGCCATAAACCAAGTGCACGAAAGTTGCCATAAGCGCTGCAAGCAGCAGGATGCCCGACAGGAAACTGGCCAGTCGGGTTAGGAACGGCAGGTCAAACATGTAGAAGCCGACGTCCAACCCAAATTGAGGGTCAGTCTCGCCCGTGTAGGTGCGGTTGAGCCAAGCCATCACAACCGGCCACTGAGGAGCCGCTAGTGCTCCGGCGAATACTCCCAAACCAAGCGGCACGACCACGAGACCAATCTTGCGAAGCGAGTCCACAAGTTGGCGATAGGTAGCGAAGTAGTCACCGCTGTCCAGGCTCTTTGCATAAATCGGACGCGACCGATAAGCGACGTAGAGGCTCACCCAGCTAACCAGCGCCATGGCTGCGCCGGCGGCTGCGAAGAGTGCGACCTGAGCCCACAGCTTGGTTGTAAACACCGATGTGAATCCAAGTTGGTTGAACCAAAGGAAATCGGTATAGAAGCCGCTGGAGCTAACTAGTCCGATAGCAACGGCAAGCAGAATAAGCAGCGAAATGCGCACTGGTCCAAGTCTTTTGACCGGCAGTGTGTTTGGGTTGCTCATTTTTCCTCTTCTTTATTTGCTGGGTTTAGCAGGTGGGTGTTTTGGTTTGTAGCTATTTGGTTTCTTGTGGGGTGCACTGTGGCAGCGAGTTCAGGTCAACTCCAGAACCGAGTTTTGACAGGATTTGTTTCGCATCGTCAAGCGTCGAAACCTTGAACACATTAAGGCCTGCCGGGATGTGTCCAACGACGTCGTCGCAGTTCTCGGCCGGCGCGAGGAAGTACTTCGAACCCTCTCGAACGGCGGCATACATTTTCTGCTGGATGCCGCCAATCGGGCCTACCTGACCCTCGGGTGAGATTGTTCCAGTGCCAGAGACATCTAGCCCGTGATTCAAAGAATCCTTGCCGAGCAACTCGGTAATCGCTAGCGCAAACATGAGTCCGCCTGATGGGCCTCCCACGTCATCTACCTTTATTTTGACTTCGATCGGGAAATCGTAGACGTAGCTGGTCAAGACGCCCATTCGGTAAGCACCATCGTCATCCTTAAACGGGGTCAGCTTCACGTCGAGAGATTTTTCGCCTCGACGCACGGTCACGGTAATCTCTGAACCCTTGGACTCTTGAATCAGGCTGCGCAACGCATCGATGTTGTCAGCACGAATGCCGTTTACCGCTTCGACAATGTCGCCGGCCACCAGTTTTCCGCTCGCGGGAGTCGACTTGCTAACGAGTTCCACATAGATCTGTCGACCGAAGTCGATGCCGAGCCCAGACAGTGCTGCTGCAATCGCATCCTGTTGACTGACAGCCATCATTTTTTGGCTTTCAACCTCGTTCTGCTGGGCAGTCTGGCCATCAGGGAATGCTTCCTCGAGCGGAACAATGGTTTGGGCTGGGTCGGCCCAAGCGGCCAACAACTCCAGCCAGGATGGAGTCTGACGCGGGCTGCCGACCATGCTAACCGTCATTAGGTTCAGCTTGCCGTCTGCCGGAAAAGTCTGTGCACCGCTGATTGAAATTAACGAAGACTCAGCAGCGTCACCGAGAATGTTGAAAACCGGACCTGGTCGCTCGATGACGTAGGGAGCCGGCATGGCGGCGATGCTGCCAATCATGATTGCACCAAAAAACAGGAGCGCTCGACCCACTGTCTTGCGTCGCCTTTGTGAAGATCGAACAACTCTGTCGAATTCAAGCGCCGACGACTCGGTGTGCACCGAATCGGGTTGACTCATAGCGGCTCCTGAACCTGGATGGGATGGCTCTCGACCTCAAGGTCCATCACTGAAGTTAAGCCTAAGAAACGGGTCAGACATTCCTCGAATTTTCCATGCATTCCGCTGACGCTGTCGGCGAACATGGCCAAAAGAGTGGCAGTTCTAGAGGCGCGAAACCTGAATTGCAAATAGCGTTATGGCATGACGAACCCGAGCAACTGGTTTGATCCTGAAGACTTCAAACGCTTCATGGATGAGTTTCTGGCTAGCCAGCAGGGGCTCAACCCCGAGCAACTCGCCCAGTTGGCAGGCTTGGCGAATAATCCTGAGCAGATTCAGGCGTTCATCGAGCAGATGAAAAACGCGCTAGATAACCGCGGAACCGCTACGGGAGTTGATTGGAATCTCGTTCGCGAGCACGCAATCAAGATTGTGCGCGCAGATGCAAAAGTAATCTCAGAACCCGAGCGCAAGTCCGTGAATGACGCCTGCAGCATCGCGAACCTTTGGCTTGACCAGGCAACAGACTTCGAATCGCTTCACACCGAGCCCAAACTGATTGGCCGTGAGCTCTGGGTCGATGAGGCTCTGCCGCTGTTCAAACAACTAGCTGGCCCCATAGCCGACCGAATGAGTGAGGCGCTGACGAAGAACCTCATTGAGAATTCGCCCGAGGAGCTATCCTCGGTTATCGAATCTGCCGCTGGACTCATGCGCTCTGCTGGCGGGGCTATGTTCTCGATGCAGCTTGGGCAAAGTTTGGGCAAAACTGCTCAGGATGTCTGGGGAAGCGGGGATTTGGGCATCCCACTTTTCCAAGAGTCGCGGGCCGCCTTCGTGGTTCAAAACATTTCGGAGCAGTTGAGTGAACTCGACGTCAAGCAATCCGAGGTTCAGCTCTACCTGGCCGTGCGCGAACTCGCACATGCGCGACTATTCAAGAATGCGCGCTGGTTGCGTGACTTGGTGGTTAGCCAAATAGTCCAGTATGCACAGGACCTCACCATCGACAACGAACGCATCCAAAACCTAGCCAATGAGCTGAATCCGAGTGAGCTTGAAAAATGGCAGGATGCGTTGCAGGGCACGTCGCTGCTTGCCGAACCAACCGACTCGCAAACTCGCGCTCTAGCCAGCATCGAGAACACGCTGGCACTCATTGAGGGTTGGGTTGAGGTGGTCACCTCGAGGGCCTGCCGACTGCTGCCAGGAGTCGTTGCCATCGAGGAATACGTTCGTCGCCGAAGGGCAACGGGTGGCCCAGCCGAGCGAACTTTCGGCCAGCTGATTGGGCTTGAGCTAAAGCCTCGAAGGTTGCGTGAAGCTGCCAACTTCTGGCGAGTGGTATCCGACCACCTCAACATCCAAGAGCGTGACGCGATCTGGAGCCATCCAGACCTGTTGCCGAGTGGTTCGGACATCGACGATCCGGTGGGCTATTTGGAACGCCGAAAGGGCAACGGCCCTGACGATTTCGATCAGGCGCTGAAAGACCTGCTGGGCTGAAAACCAGCCTGTGGATAACTTCAGCAGGTTTGCTGGAACAGGTCCATTCTTGACACATGCTCAAGATAAATCCCGGACATCCTAAGGTTTGGCTAAGCCGAGACCACATTCAATTCGGGCTTGAAGCTGAAGCGGTGACCGTTGGTGGGCTATCCCCCGCCCACCAACGGCTCCTGCGTTCGCTCGAAGTTGGGATTTCAGAAAATCAACTTCCGATAATCACGAATTCTCTGAAACTTGAACCAGCTTCTGCCTCTCTTTTGTTGCAGCAGCTAAAGCCGGTGTTGCTTTCGAACGAAACTACTATGCCGTCAAGTCACTCAGATTCTCGACGCTTCCCATTCGCCCAGCCACATCCAGATTTTGCCGAAATCATTAGGTTCGGCTTGCGCCACAACGTCTCTGGCGAAATCGGCATCCAGCGACGTTCGGCTCGAATTGTTCACATAGACGATTTAGCGCGAGTTGGTCTCACAACAATTCGCGGGCTAGCCTCTGCCGGGGTGACTCAGTTCTGGTGCTCCGACTCGAACTTGGTGCAAGAATCCGATACCACCGCACTTGGATACCCCAAGGAGTTACTGGGCTGGACGCGATTTATGGCTGCCGACACATTGGCGAAGTCGTTCCAGAATCCCGTTGCACTGGTTGAATCCTCGCAACTACGCGCGCGGGTCTTGGATCGAATCGATTTTGCGATTGTCGTTGCGGGCCAGGTGGTAGATCCAAAAGTCGCCGGGCGGTGGTGGCGGCGCGGCATTCCTCACCTCGCCATCACTTTCGATTCGTCTGGCACCAGAGTCAGCCCCGTAGTTTTCCCGGGGAAAACCCCTTGCCTAGTTTGCCGAGAGAATCAGATTGCCAGCCAAGATGAACGGCATCTGGTGAGACTCAATCAACTTCTTGCAAGCAAAACCGCCTACGACGATTCGAGCTCGGTGCTTTTTGCTGCCTCCGCTGCGACTGCCAGCGCTTTAGCCCAGCTCGATTTCGAGGCAAGTTTCTCGACGATGGAACACGAGCGCCAAGGAACATGGTTCGAGCGAAAAAGCGGTTTAGTCCACAGGCTTACCTGGCCAGATGGTTCAGCATGCCGATGTCACGACTCCGAAACGGAAGGCGCTGCAAACCAAACAACCGAAACTGCGAGCGTCAAACCTGCGGCGTGAGCAAGAATCTTGATGGTTGGATGCTGCGCCCGAAGGCATCCTGCTTTGAGTTGGTTGCAACCAGAGATCGCCGGGCTCGAGTTATGCCGACATAGAACAGGCGCTGCTCCTCGGCAATTTGCTCATCAGTTTGGGCGTAGCTAATTGGAAGGTAGCCCTCCGACACCCCTAACAGAAAGACGTGGTCCCATTCAAGACCCTTTGCCGCGTGAATGGTTGACAGCGTTACGGCATCCTTGGTGGGTTCGTGTTGGGAACGCTTGCGCTCCTCTAGTTCAGAAACAAAATCGGCTACTGAAATCTTGGGGTCTACTTCGTCGAGTATCCCAAGTAGCGAATTTAGGGTTTCCCATCTTTCTCGAGCAACTCCAGCGCGCTCGGGTGATTGGGAACTCCAGCCGAGCGACCTAACCACGTCGCTTAGCACTTGAAAAGTAGGCCTGCCGCTCGGCGATACCGCCTCCGCCCGTAGGTGCTGGATTGCCTGCAGGACTTCGGGCTTTGAGAAAAATCGCTCACCGCCCCGCACTTGAAAGTCGATGGAAAGTCTGCCCAGAGCTGTTTCGACCGGCTCCGATTGACCGTTGATTCGGTACAGCACTGCGATTTGACTGGCGGGTACGCCTTGATCGAGCTTGCGTCTGATTTCGTTTGAAACCCAAGCAATCTCTTCGTCGAACGAATTGAAAGAACGAACGGTGACTGAATCCTGCCTAGACCCGGAGTCGGCAGGTAGCAAGTCAGACATTAGATTCTGGTCTCTAATCACCGAGTTTGCGAAACTAACTATTTGAGAACCAGACCGGTAGTTGCGCACGAGTTCGATGACTGCCGCATCCTCAAATCGACTTTGAAACGAACGCAGAAACTTGGACGAAGCCCCGGTAAACGAGTAGATGGTTTGGTTGGGATCACCGACGACGCACAGACTGTCGCGACTGCCGAGCCACTCATCCAGCAAAGCGTGCTGCAATGGTGAAATGTCTTGATATTCATCGACCGTGAAGAAGCGGTACTGCGCTCGCACGTGCTCCAGTGCGCGCGGTTCGGCACGAAGCATTCCCAGGCAAAGCACGAGAACGTCTTCCCAGTCAATTTTCTGGTCGCGAATCTTCAGTTGCTCATAACTTCTTTGTAATTCGACATTCTTGGCTGGGCTCAATCCACCCACTTGGCCTCGCTGGTCCGCGAGCTCCGCGTAATCGTCAAGCTCCAGCATCGAAAACTTTCGCCACTCAATTTCTGCAGCAATTTCTCGAGTTGCAACAGAATCAAGCTGCAGCTTTAGGGCGTCAGCAGCCATCGTGATGTAACGAGATTTCGATTCAATAACCTGGGGTGCTGGCACGCCAGCGAACTGCGGCCAAAAAAACTCAATTTGACTTAGCGCCGCTGAGTGGAAGGTTTTTACCTGCACGGTCGGAACACCCATAGCCCTCAAGCGCGCGCGCAATTCACCAGCAGCGCGGTTTGTGTAGGTCAGGGCCATCACTCTGGATGGAGTAAAGACCCCCTTGGCGATGCCGTAGGCGATTCGGTGAGTAATTGTGCGAGTTTTTCCGGTGCCGGCGCCCGCGAGAATGCACGCCGGTCCGACCAGCCGCTCGGCTGCCAACTTCTGCTCAGAATCCAAGTTTTCAAGAATCTGCTCGGGAGTCAGTTCGCTCCCTACTGCCCGAGTCTTTTCGTTCACAGCGACTCTCCAAGCCAGTCTTCAATTAGCGCTCGGGCAATCGACAAGCGGCCTGGAAGCAGGATGCTGTTTCTAGACGCAAGAAGTTCGGCACGACTAAACCACTTGAGTTTTTCGATCTCTAGTCCATCTGGGATGAGCTCTTGGTCAGAACTCGCTCT
>CAZXFZ010000001.1:17316-29993 GCA_964640285.1 uncultured Rhodoluna sp. | reverse complement strand
GTATGGAAAAGGCCACGGTTGCGAGCCGCGATAGCTGACATCGAATACCTCAACACCCGCCTCTTCGAGAATCTCGCGCCGAACGGCCTGATCCAGAGATTCGCCGGCTTCTACATAACCGGCCAAAACCGACCACCGGTTTTCCTCCCACACGCCTTGCGACCCAAGCAGTAGTCGATCATGTTCGTCGGTTACCGCAACGATGATCGCTGGATCTGTTCGAGGAAAAACCTGCCTGTCGTCGTTGAAACACCTTCGCGACCAACCACCCTTTTCGATAACCGTCGGTGTTCCACATCTAGGGCAATGCTGGTGAGTCAAGTGCCAGTTTGTAATTGCCAATCCCTGCGCGAAAATGCCCGCATCCAAATCGTCCAGGGCCTGCGCTGACCGCCGAAGATTGTGCCAGAGAGACGAATTTGGCTCGAGTTGGTTAGCGGAATTGTCGCCAAGTGCAGCGGCCACGATCGGGGCTCCGGCAGGAAGAGCTCTTCCTTCGCGATCAATTGTTTCGACGGTGGTGCGACCGAGATACACGCGAAACTGAGCAGATGGAACCTCTTCGACTCGGAATAGCGAAAGTTTTGGTTTGGGTTCGCCCGACGAATCGATGTTTAGCAGCACGCGCTGATTGAAAATCGGAAACACCCTCGTGTTTGGATCGCTCCAGAGGTCATCAAACAGCTCTGCCGAGTCCCGGGCGAGGTAGTCGCGGTCAATCGCAGTCTTGGCTAGAGGAAGGTTGAGCAAGACGATCATCCTTCCGTTTAGAGGCTTGTCGCGTGGCGATAACCAGAGTCTGTGGCTTTGCCTAATAACCTTTGAGCCATGGGCAAATCTTCCTTGATTTTAGCCGCGTTGGCCAAAGCAGCATTACCTGGCGTGGACTTCAACCGAGCCGTAGATGGCGGCAGTGACTCGAACCTGAAAGTCGCGGTTCTCTTCGGCACCGATGGTCGCACGGTTGTCGCAAAACGCCCTGTTCGCCAGGCCGCCCGCAACCAGTTAGAACTCGAAGTTAGAGCTCTTCAAGCACTCAGCGAGGCGACCAGATCAAGACTTCCTTTTGCCGCAGAGACTCTGCTGAACCGACTCGACCTCGCCCCAAATGACTCGGTTTGGTTCTTCGACCAGCTTGAAGGAAATGCAACCTACTTCGACAAACTGTCGCCCAGCGGAACTTTGGCCGAGAGCATTGGCGAAGCGCTCGGCGCGATTCACAACCTTCCTTTGAGTGTTGTTACGGATGCGTTTTTGCCCGAGTACAACCCTGCAGACATCGCCCTCAAGTACGTCACTGAGATGGACAAGATGGCCGAGACCGGCAAGGTTCCGCCGGCACTTCTAGACCGCTGGCAAAGTGCACTCGAGGATGTATCACTATTCCGCTACGCCCCTACCGTGGTGCACGGCTCCATCGACAGCGATACGGTTCTGAATAGCGTCGTGGATCACGCCCAAGTGGTTTCTGGAATCACGAACTGGTCAGAACTGCACATCGGTGATCCGGCCGAAGACTTCAGTTGGATTTTCAGCGCAGCACTCCCCGAGTTAGAAGACGCAATTCTGCTGGCTTACAACACCAGGCACCCCAACAGCGACGCTACTTTGCGCCAGCGCGCCCAGCTCTACAGCGAACTCTACGCGGGCCGTTGGCTTTTGCACGGCCTTGCTCTTGGAGACGCAGAAATTGTTGCTGAAGCCGAGGAAATCCTTGCCGATATTGCTCAGGCGCTCGAAAACGATGAACTGCCGCCGCTTTCCAAGGTCTTAGCGCCGATTGCAGCTGCACTGCCACTGATTGAAACCACTGACGACCTGACCGCAGACTTTGACGCTGTCGAGTCCGAATCCAACATTGAAGGTGTCGCTTCGGCTGAAGAAGCGAGTGCGACGGAACCAATTGAAGTTATTGAGGTCGAAGCAACTGAAGCAGAGCAGTCCACCGACTATTCAGCCGAGGGTGTGCCCGAACCCGCAACCGAGCCGGTTGAGCTAGTCGACGATAAGACTCGTCCAATCGAGCTTCCGGCAAAAAGCGACAACGAGCTGTTTTAGTTTGCGCTGGCTAGCTTCGAGATAAGTTCGCGCTTCCAAAGCTCCAGTATTTCAATCCTGTCTGGCACCTTGCTTGGCTTGATTTCTTTGCCGTGATTGACAAAGAACAGGCTGACCTGGATTTGGCTTTCTGGGATGCCAGTGAGCGCCGAGTAAGCCATTCGATACAGTGCCAGCTGAAGTGTCCTAAGACGCATTTCCTCTGGATTGGATTCGTCTGGCAGCTTGCCGGTTTTCCAGTCAATGATTTCGACCCCGTCGTTGGTGTCAAACACGGCATCCATCTTGCAAACGAAGGTGTTGTTATCGATGGTTACTTGAACTTCGCATTCGACCTCGCGGGGGGTCAGCCCATTCCAACGAGAAGATTCGAAATTTCTTGCGCAGAGTTCGAGTTCTTCGGCGCTGAGTGATTGAAAGTCCTCTAGATCAGAATCCAGATCTAGGCGCAAGATTGAATCGGTGAACTGCTCGTCATCGAGCCTTGAGGACTTTGCGAAGCGTTGCTCAATCCAGGAGTGAAAAAGAGTGCCCTGCATCGTCGATTTGTATGGTCGTTCGGGGGTGGGCCGTTTGAACTTTGCCGCCAACTCAATTGGGTCTGTCACGAAGTCTTTGAACCGTGATGCAGAAATTCGAACCGGAAGCTCGACTTCGCTCAGGCGTTCAACTCTTGCGGCGCGCTCGGCCAAAAGGATGTCAATCTGCTGAGCTAGGTCTTCGCCGAGAGCGTCGGGGCGTGATTGCCACTCTGACGATTCACTGACAGCGCGATCGAAAGCATCCTGGTTGCGCCTTCCAATCGGCTGAAGCGGCCAGCTTGACGTTTCGGCGAACCTCGATGCCGTTGCCTCGGTCAAGTGCCAAATTCTCTTGATGTCAGGATTCTTGGACAATTGATCATGATTCAGCACGAGCAGCTGCTCGAGGTACTGGTCTGGATAGTAGCGGGTGCCCGCCTCGGAACGGAACCGCGAACCAGTGACTAGCAATTGCTGCTTCGAGCGAGTTATTGCAACGTACATGAGGCGTCGTTCTTCGCGTTCCATCATCTGGGCGACCCAGTTTTTGAAATCGCCAAGGCGCTCGTCGACAGCCTCTTTCTGATATTCGATTCCTTCGAACGTTAGCTCCGGTAAGGATGCCTGATCGCCGCGAAGGGCATAGGGAAGCTTGCCAGGTTGCAGCCAACCATCAGTGCCTGACTCCGCCCAAAACTCAATGTCATTCAATTCGGTTAGTGGATCGAATTCTGGGGGGAAATCCTCTGGGATTTGTTTTTTGCGTCGAGAGCGATCCGCCACAGCCACGAGGTCCCACTCGAGGCCCTTAGATGCGTGGATTGTCATTACCTGGACCATGCCGCCCTGAGCCACACCGGCTCCAGCGTCGAACCGTTCCAGTTCTTTTGCGTAGTCGAGCCATTCGAGAAAAGCACCGAGCCCCGAATTGTTATTAGCGTCAAAGTTGCCAACGATGTTTGCGAAGGCATTCAAGTTCTGCATCGGGTTTACCCGGCTGGGGTTTGCGCGCAACTCGATGTCAAGCCAAAGCTCTGATTCAACGGCGCGGACCAATTCTTGAAGGCTTAGTCCCTGGCGTTGACGCAGACGCCTGAATAGTGCACCGGCATCTTTAATGCGCTCGAGTCCGACCTCAGAGATTCCAGTTTGCCAGTTGCGATCTGAGCTAGCCAGGATGTCGGTGGCATCGACGATCGAAGACTCAAAGTCTGCACCGTAACCGTCGGGTTCATCTCGATGATTCTGCGCCAAGTCTCGAGCAAAACGATTCAAGGCTGCAATGTCTTTAGCGCCTACCCTCCAGCGTGCACCACTAAGCAGACGAATCAGAGCGGCTCCGTTACTTGGCGAGTGGATTACCCGAAGCGCACTTATCACGTCAACGACTTCTGGCATCTGAAGAAGTCCACCGAGCCCAACCACTTCGACGGCGATACCGCGATTTTGCAGGGCCGAAACGAACACCGGCATTCTTGATCTGGCTCTGAGCAATAGAGCTGCGGTTGGCAGTTGTTTAGGGTTCGACTCGCGGGCCGCATCAAAGTGGCGCTGGAACCAATCGGCGACTCTATCTGCTTCATCCTGCAGTGTTTCTAGGTAGTCGAGTTCAACCTGCCCGATTCCGGCTCCGGAACGCGCTTCTAGAGAGGCAACCGGCACTAGTGCTTGTTGAGAATAGTCAGGCTTGGTTTTTAGAGGCTGGACAATGTGATTCGCAAGGTTGAGCACAACCTCGGGATTGCGCCAGCTCGTTGGTAGATCAAATTTCTGAACTTCGTCTGCTTGAGAGGTGCGAAACTCGCTCAAAAACTCAGCCAGGTTAGACGAACTAGCACCTCGCCAACCGTAAATAGATTGATTTGGGTCACCCACCGCATAAACGGGAAGCCCCTTGAACAGCCCAGCCAGCAACTGTGTCTGAAGAAAACTGGTGTCTTGATACTCATCGAGGAGAACATGTTTGAAGGCTGCCCTCGCGGTTTGAGCTAGGTCCGTTTCTGCGAGAGCTTTCTTGGCCAAGAGAACTTGATCCGAAAAGTCCACGAATCCCAACCGATGCTTTTCAGTTTGAAACTCGAGCGCGAGCTCGGCCACCACGGGAATCAGCTGAAGCTTTTGAACTAACTCGAGCGCTTTTTGGGTTAGTTCGAATTTATTCTTTCCGACTTTTGAGTTCTGCGGAATCCCTTCAAAGGCTGAAAGCTCTCGAGATAAGAGCTTTACGACCTCGTCTGCTGTGCGCTCGTGATCGTTCAGTTCCGATGCGAGCATCAGCACCTGACCCGCCAACTTTTCTGGTTTGACCTCAAGTTCTTCGAGAAGTGCACCCCACTTCGTCGCTTTGCTAAGCACCACCTGACGTGCCAACTGAAATCTTTGCGCCTCGGAGAGCAAAGGTGCCTCTGGCTCGAAGCCGAGTGCGAGCGCAGCATCACGAAACAGCGAATTCGCATAAGAGTTGTATGTGGAGATTGTGGGTGGTGTGAACCCGTTCGAGATTGTCTGAGGCCAAAAGTCTGTTGCTTGAAGGGCTCGAAGCCCTGCGTTTACGCGGTGGCTGAACGACGCGGCAGCTTTGCGAGTGAAGGTTAGACCAAGAATGTTTTCTGGAACAACGTGGCCGTTGGCCACCAACCAGAGGATGCGAATTGCCATCAACTCGGTTTTTCCGGATCCAGCCCCGGCGATAATCAAGGCGGGTTTCTCAGGGTCGGATTCAATTGCAGAGGCCTGATATCTCGTGAGCGCTAAGTCAGGGTTTGCCTTCAGTTTCTCAGGGCGCTGAATAGCTCTGAAGATGTCATTTGCTAGAACGTTAGCCACTGAAGGACACCGCCTCGGTTAGGAAAAGCTTGCAGTCTCCGTATGAGTAAGCAGAGTTGCAGTGGCTGTTGATTTCTGCCACCAGAATTCCACTGGTCATCGCCATGCCCTCAATTGCCTCTGCCACGCGTGCTTTCCAAGTTTCCGCGAGTTCGGCATTCGCTTGGTCAGCAAGTGATTTTTGATTGTGAACCTCGTCAACAAGCGGAAACAACAGCCTCGCTCCTGCGAGCCGATCCGTCTCTGTGAGTCCTGGAATCAGAACTGCCCCACCGTTCTCGTATGCGAGCTGGTAGAGAGCGAGTTGGGCATTTTCATCGATTTTGGACTTGGGTGAATGCGCCTTGCCAGTTTTGAGGTCGACGATTGTTATGTCGCCATTAGGTGAACGCTCGATTCGGTCTATGGTTCCAGAGATTTTGGCCCGATCGAGCGTGCCTGAAATGTGCTGCTCAACCGCAACAACCTCGACACCTGATTCCTGTTGGGCCTTTAGATAGCTGGCAAGGTTGGCGATAATCTTTCGGGCTTTTCGACGTTGGATGTCTTCGAGCCAAGCCGACTCGAATTCGAGCTGGTGCCACTTGGATTCGACTGCCTCGGCCAGAGCCGACTCTGAAACCTGGTCTATGGTCTCGAGAGCCTTGTGAATCAAAGTGCCGAGATTTGCCTCGAAGCTGCCGTCGCGTGCACCATGCGAACTCATGAACCAGTGCAGCGGACACTGCATAAACTTCTCGAACTGCGATGGTGAGATGTATACGAGCTCGCCGGCTACCAAATCGGTGAGCGGAGCCGTTGTCGACATCGGCCTTGAGCCGTACCACTCGACTGTTTTGGCTCCGGGAACGCCAGCCTCGCCAAGGCGATAAAGCGCCTCGAGAATTTCGAGTCGCCGAACACCGGTTGCCGCATACAGTTCTCGCCTGAGCTGGCCAACGAGTCCGCGAAGCGTTTGCTGCGGTTCGTTGAAAGCCGATTTCTGAGGTCGCTCATCAACTACCAGATCCACGAACTGAGAAACCTGAGTTTCTTCGCCCTCTACGCAGCTGAGTATGGCTAGCTCAGATGCTGCACCGATGCTCTTGTAAAACATGCGCAATTCATCGTCGAGTTCGTTCTTCTGAAGTGCGACAGGACTCTCGAGTCGACCAGAAAGCCAGCTCGCTAGAGCACCCGCCTTCAGCAGTGAGGTTCGAGGTTTAAGATTCGGCCACTCGCCGTCTTGCAGACCAACAACGAATACCACTTGATAGCGGCGGCCAATCAGCGCACTCGGGGTCAAGACTGATACTCGATCGTCATCTCGATAGTTAAGAGCCAGTGTGTCTTCTGGCAACTCGAGATCCAATTCAAAGTCGATGAAATCTCGAACACTGAGTTCTGGGCTTCTCTCTACAAACCTGTTCGCCGAGGCGAAAAGACTGACCACTGCGTCGAGGTTGCGGTTGGCCTGATTGGCAACTTCACCCAGCCCTCGAGCTTGCTGAGCCCAAAGCACAGAAACCTCGCTGCGCTGCCAAAAAACCCAGAGCACCTGATCAACTGTGGCGCCGGACTCTAGGGTTTGCCTGGCCTTGAAGTGGGTTTCGATAAATCTGTTGAGCTTGAATCCCTCTGGGGTCTTCAGCGTGACTGCGGTTCCGGGTGCCTGAAATAGCTCAGCCAGTAATTCGTCAGACGAACGAGTGCCGCCTGCCTCGAGTTCTTGTTTGCGCAAGGCTCTTCTAAGCCTTCGAAGCTCGAGATTATCGAACCCTGCATAAGGAGAAAGCAGAGTTTCAGTCACCGACTGTTTGTCAGTTGGGCCACCTTGAAGAAGTTGGCGAACCAACAGCAGAAGAGAGCGGCTGGCAAATTCATCGCGAAGGGCAGAAGAAGCACCGACCTTTGAGGCTGGTATGTTCTCGGCCGCAAGTTCACTTTCGAATCGAGACAGACTTTGCCCTGACCTCGAAACCAGAGCGATTTGCTTCCAGGGTATGCCCTGCGAAAGGTGGAGCTGCCTCATGCGATGTGCAAGCCAGGCTATTTCTGTAGACGGCGAATCACTAATGCGAAGCTCAATGCCCTCAGGCTGAGAGCCTTCGAGGGGAACCTCGAGCGACTGTCGCTGAATGCCCGCGAGCTCGGGTGAAATGCGGCTCGCAACCTGCCCGAGCACCCTGCGCAAACCTGTTTGAAGCCCAAATGCATCGCCGAAGTCGAGTCTGATTGCGGCTTGATTCGAACCAATTTCGGCAAGCAACTCGCGCATAAGGCGGGGATCTGAAAAACGGAAACCCAACACTGAAGCATCGGGGTCACCGACCGCGACCACTCCTAGTTTTGAGTCGTTTAGTCGAGCCAACGCAAAAACAAAAAGCTTGCCGGCGGGAGTCAATTCTTGAGCATCGTCAATCACTAACGTTCTGAGTTTGGACAAACACTCGAACTCGAAATTGGTGTCTTGAACTAGGTGGGCTGCCGCACGAAGAAGCGTTGCTGAATCGAACCGATTCGAGTTGTCGGACGCGGCTAAATGGCCGAGATAATCGCGGTAAAAATGAGCAGCCCCCTGCCAGACCGCAATTGACTGGCTGGTGCCAAACGTCTCGAGCTCATCTGGCGAGATTCCGTTTTCAAGACAAACACCAATGAGGTCTCGAAGTTCACTTCGAAAGCCCTTTAGGTGCACAGTGCCAGCGTTGACATAACTGGGAAAGCCGAGTGACTTCAACTTTTGCCCGAGCGCTTCAAAGGATGAACTGCCCGGGGTCTGCGGAACTCCAGCGCCATAAGCGCCAATTACATGTTTGAGAATTCGATCCTGCTCGGGGCCGCTAACCAGTTCGGGTTGCTGGAGACCTTGCCGCAGAGAATGTTCGCGAACCACAGCAAACGCAAGCGAGGTCAGAGTTTTTGCCATCGGCCCACGAGTGGCAGTTTGCAGCCTTAGCGCGATGCGATCGCGCAGATCATTTGCCGCGTCGCGAGTTGCCGCAATGGCGGTTACAGAGTCGGTTCCGTTTTGCTGAGCGAGTTTTGCAACCAACTCGATAACGGCCGTTGTTTTGCCGGTCGATGGTGCTCCGTAAACCAAAACTCGAGCCACCGACTCAAGCTCGGAGACGCGTTTTTGACTAGTCGACAAATTGAGGGATTCGACACTCAGCTGAGACAACTTAGGCAGAACAAACGTTGGCCTGCGCTCGGTGGATTGACTCATGGGGTGATGCTATCGAATGGGTAAGACAATTTGTGGCGTAATCTATTGAGGTCGTTAGAACCCGAACAGGAAAGGCATGCTGTGGACGTCAAAATCGGCATCAAGCAATCACCGAGAGAACTATCTTTCGAGTCGAACGATTCCGCTTCGGCCATCGAGGCATCCTTTGCCAATGCTCTTTCTAGCGGACTAGCGACTATCAAATTCACCGACAACAAGGGACGCCAATTTGTGGTTGCCACTGAGTCAATCGCATACGTTGAAATCGGCGCAGAAGAATCGCGCCGGGTTGGGTTTATCGCGTAAATGAATCTTGCATTTCTTGCCAGCACAGGCTTCATCGTTTTCTATGGGGTAATCCTCGGCCTAGTCGCACCATATGTAGGTGTTGCTAGCAAGCGCTACCACGGCATAGTTCCCATGGCAATCAGCATCAGTTTCGGAACACTTTTTTGGGCCGTGCTTTCGGCAGTAGGACTTTCTCAGACTGAGCCTTGGATTTGGCTCATCGTTATGCTGACCATGCCAGCCGCGATGTGGTTCTTTGCACGACTAATCGATCGCAGACGCGCAGCCAAGTACGGAATTTAGTCTTCTCGCAAGAGCAAAAAAGGGCTAAGGAGTTAGCCCGATTGAATCCATTCGCATCGAATGTGCCCCGATTAGCTCACTAATGAGTGGCTCAAGCTTTGAGTAGGCTGCCAAGTTGACCGAGCGCTCCTCGTCCACAGTTAGTTTTCGACCTTTTGGAATGCCCGCGAGCTTGCGGTTGTCAAAGGCTGCACGAAGCTCGAGCAGAGTATCCCCCATCAACCGTCTTCCCCAAAGTGCCAGACGCGATGCCAGGGTTGAATCCAACTCCATCGACTCGACTAGCGCTCGTTTAGCGAATTTCTCGAACGGCTTATCGTTTAGAGCCTTCTCGACATCGGCCCGCAACAGCGGGTCTAATCCAACTGCGAGTCGACGATAAAAGTCATCCAGCAAACCCGAAACAAGGTAGATCTTCAAGATCGTTTCATGCCAGTCGGAACCTGCGGTTCGTGCATGAAAGGTCTCAATACGCTCGACGAATGGATCCATCGCATCCGTCGGATCAACACCCTGAGCGGCCAGTTTTTTGGCGATGTGTCGATACTTTTCGAAGCTCTTGGTCGCCGCTTCGCTCAGCTCAGCCTTGTATTGAGTATTTGGCGAGTACTTGAGCTCGTTGGTGAGAATCTCGAACTGGGTCAATTGAAGGTATGCCAGTTGGCCTAGAAAAGTCTTGGCATCGGGAGTGTATGGTTTCAGGCTCACCGCTTCGGTGTTGCGTCCGGCACGCTCTTCGCGCTCAGGCAGCGAAAACTTTGCCGCACCGCGACGAAGACGCTTTAGCCAATCAAACACAAAGGCAAGGATACCCAAAAGGTAGACTGTTCAAGACCTAGGAGGTCTATTGAATTTTCAGGAACTGGGCATCGATCAAGACATCGTTGATGCGCTAACAGAAAAAGGCATCACCAGCCCTTTCCCCATCCAAGAGCAAGCGATTCCGGTGGCCCTGACCGGGCAAGACATCATCGGTCAAGCAAAGACAGGAACCGGCAAGACTTTCGGTTTCGGGCTCCCCCTGCTTCAATCACTCGGCCAGAATCCGACCCCAGGCGCAAAGGCTTTGGTCGTCGTCCCAACCCGCGAGCTTGCTGTTCAGGTCGCCGATGACCTAAAACTGGCCGCTAGCAAACGCACCACCATGGTGGCCGCAATTTACGGTGGCAAGTCTTATGAATCACAGGTTGCCGAACTCGAGGCCGGCGCGCAGGTGATTGTAGGAACTCCCGGGCGACTGATCGATCTGAGCAAGCAGAAAAAGCTAGACCTCTCGAAAATCAGTTTCATGGTGTTGGACGAAGCAGACGAAATGCTCGACCTCGGCTTTGCCCCAGACATCGAGCGCCTGTTCGCATACACCCCAGCCAATCGTCAAACACTGCTGTTCTCGGCAACTATGCCCGGAACAATCGTCACGATGGCGCGCAAGTACCAGAACCGCGCCGTTCACATCCGCACCAACGACCCAGAGGATGAGGGCCACACCAAGGCCGACATCAAGCAGTTTGTCTATCGCGCCCACTCACTCGATAAGGATGAAGTTGTCGGGCGCATCCTTCAGGCAAACGGGCGCGGCAAGACAGTTGTTTTCACCAAAACTAAGCGCCAGGCGAGCAAGGTTGCCGAGGAGCTTATCGACCGCGGGTTCAACGCTGCAGCCTTGCATGGCGACATGTCGCAAGAGGCGCGCGAGCGTTCGATGGCCGCATTCCGGGCCGGCAAAAAGGACATCCTGGTGGCCACTGAGGTTGCAGCTCGAGGTATTGACGTCGATGATGTGACACACGTGATTAACTACACGGTTCCGGAAGACGAGAAGGCATACCTGCACCGAGTCGGGCGCACCGGGCGCGCTGGTCGCACCGGAATCGCTGTCACCTTTGTCGACTGGGAAGACCTTACTCGCTGGAAGCACATCAACGACGCTCTCGAGTTTGGTCAGCCAGACCCGCTCGAGACTTACTCGAGCTCAAAGCACCTGTTTGATGACCTAGACATTCCGGCTGGAACCAAAGGTCGACTTAAGCGCGAGCGAACTGCCGCCGAGAAGGCTGAGCGGTCTGGCGCAGATAGGCCACGAAGGGATTCGAGGGGCAAGGCTCCGGCTTCCAAGGGTTCGGGCGCTGTGCGTGCTGGCGAAACCCGCAGCGGTGAGAAGCAAGGTGCCGCCGAGAAGCACGGTGGCGGAGAACACCCGCGTCCAAACCGCAATCGCCAACGTCGGCGCACTCGCGGAGGAACAGGCACTAGCGCAGCCAGCTAAGTTATGCGCGAGCGCTAAACGAGCACAGGTTTTGAGCCGGTAGCCTGCTCGACGATTCGCTGGAACATCTCTGGTGTGGTCGTGTTTTCGCCGATTCTGTTCTGTTTTCCGAGATTGCCGTGGTAGTCACTCGAACCGGTAACGATCAAATCGTGCTTTTTGGCCAAATCGAGCAACCAGTCGCGAGCGTGGTCGGGAACATCGCGATGGTGGCATTCGAATCCGGCTAGACCAGCTTCAATCATTTCTTCGAAGTGCCGGAGCGGCATCGGTTCGCCCGGTCTAGGCCCTTTGCCACGCGAAAGCGGGTGCGCGATGACCGGCACTCCCCCGGCCTCACGAATAAGTTCAATCGCTTCTAGAGTTTCAGGAACTCCGGTGTTAGGAACGTGGTACTTGCTGCCCTTGTACCAGAGTTGATCGAAAACTTGACCGCGCTCCGTAAAGTGCTCGGTCTTGGCAATTAGGGCGTCGGCGACCGCCGGGCGACCCATGGTTGCGCCATCCTTCAGTTGAGCTAAAACATCATCCCAAGTGATGGAGTAATCCTCGGCGATTCGGTTCACAATCTCGCGCAATCTGTGCTCGCGACTTTCCACGCTAGTGCGCAGAGCTCCAACGAGAGCAAGGTGGTTCGGATTAGGCAGATAGGCAAGCATGTGAAGGCCAAAGCGATGCACTTCGCCGTCTTCGCCCAAGACTCTGGCGCGGGTCGTGACCTCAATACCGGGAACAAAACCAACTCCAAACTGGGCTGCGGATTCGGTGGCGTCTAGCCAGCCCGCGGTGGTGTCATGGTCGGTAAGAGCAATCAGGTCGAGTTGAGCCAGCGCTGCAGCCTGAAAAACTTCAGAAACAGAATCGCGTCCGTCGCTAAAGGTCGAGTGGGTGTGAAGATCGATTTTCATCGGCACTACTTCCTCTTGTTCGTGCGGCTACTGACCAGCTGGCAACTCGTTCAGGTTAGCGGCTGGATGAGACCTTTTTCAGTGCGAGAATAAACCGCATGAGCGAGTCTTCAGAAAAAGTCAGCGATCAGGTCGAAAACCGCGGAACCAACCGTTCCCGCACCCCAAACAGCCCCGAGTTCATGGCCTTCATCGGAGCCAACTGGGCAGACCGCGACCAGGGCCTTCCGAGTCGGAGTGTTGTGGCCGATTATGCAGCCGCGAGGCGCGCAAAGGTCTCGGCGCAGTTCGACGGTGAG
>CAZXFZ010000001.1:12505-17306 GCA_964640285.1 uncultured Rhodoluna sp. | reverse complement strand
GTCGTAATTGAAGCTGGTTCACTCAAGACCCGTTCGAATGACACCGACTACCGCTTCAGGGCTCACAGCGCATTTGCACATCTGACTGGCTGGGGCAGCGCTACCGTTCCAGATTCGATTCTGGTGCTCGACACCGTGAACAAGATTGAAATCCTGTTTCTTCGGCCAACTGCAGGCAAAGGCACGGATGAGTTTTTTGCTAATCCATCGATTGGGGAATTCTGGGTCGGCGCTCGGCCAACCCTCGAGCAGGTTTCGGCCTTGCTCGGCATCGAGACCCGTTCGATTGATGAATACGAAAACTACATCAAAGATCGCGATATTTTGACTCTTGAAGATTCAAAATTGGCCGAGTTTGTAAGCGAACTTCGCCTAATCAAGGATGAGTACGAGATCGCGCAGATGCGCGAAGCGGTAGCCGCTTCGGTTCGCGGGTTCGAAGAAGTCGCCCGAAACCTAGGTCGCGCCAAAGCGCATCCACGCGGTGAACGCATCGTCGAAGGCGCTTTCTTCAGTCAAGCTCGAGCCGAGGGCAACGACCTGGGCTACGACACCATTGCTGCGAGCGGCGCGCACGCCTGCACGCTGCACTGGATTGTCAACGACGGGCAAGTCAAAGATGGCGACCTGCTTCTTCTTGATGCCGGCGTTGAGGTAGACAGCCTCTACACCGCCGATGTCACGCGAACGATTCCGGTATCCGGCAAATTCACTGATGTGCAGCGCGAAATTTACGAGGCCGTCCGTGAGGCAGCCGACGCAGCATTCGCCGCTGCCAAACCCGGCGTGAAGTTCCGTGAGATTCACGCAGCAGCCATGCAGGTTATTGCAGCAAAAACCGCTGGTTGGGGGCTGCTGCCATTCAGCGCCGAAGAGTCACTCCAAGCAGATAAGCAATTCCACCGCCGCTGGATGGTGCACGGCACCAGCCACCACCTCGGACTCGACGTTCACGACTGCGCTCAAGCTCGTCGCGAGATGTACCTCGACGCCGAACTGCAACCGGGCATGGTGTTCACGATCGAACCCGGACTCTACTTTCAGCCGGATGACTTGCTAGTTCCAGCAGAATTCCGCGGCATCGGTGTGCGCATCGAGGATGACGTTTTGGTGACCGCAACTGGCGTCGAAAACCTCACCGCTGCGCTTCCGCGAAAGAGCGAAGAAGTCGAAGCCTGGCTGGCTAAGTTCTTGTAATTCGATTACCGGTTACTTGGATGCGTTCGACGCATCCGCGGCTTTCGCCGAGTTCGCCTTGATGATCGCCTCGTTGGCGGCACTCACCATGGTCAACGGCACCTGGACCTGATACAGCGAAGCGATTACTTGCGACTGGCTCAAAAAGCCGCGCTTGTTTTTGCTCATCGAATAACGAATCACGGTCCAAAGCATGCCGATTCCTGCGCCGATGACAACCGCAGAGATTAGAGAACCGGTTCCTCCGGCTGCAGTCGCATCCACGCTAGGGATGCTCGCCCCAAAGATGAAACCGACAATCAGACCCAGCCAGGAGCCGGTGAGCGCACCGGTCATTGCAACTCGAGAGTAAGTCAGCTTTCCGCGCACTCGCTCAACCGAGCGAAGGTCCTTGCCGACGATCGCTATGGCTGTGGCTGGAAAGCTATTGGCGATGAGTTTTTCAACATGCTCTGCAGCCTGCTCATACTGCTGAAACTCGGCGATGACTTCGCCCTGTTGCGCACTTGCGGAGCCTGGGTTTACCGAATTTCTTCTGCTGTTGTTCATTCACATATTCTGGCACGACCCTAAAGCACTCGTCTAAGGTTGAATGGTGAGCGCGACAAGAGTATTCGTTGCCAGATTGGCAGGATGTGGCGTCTTTGACCCCGCGGGTGACCGCGTTGGAAAAGTCATCGACGTTCTTGTGGCATACCGCAAATCCTCGGCTCCTCGAGCAACTGGAATGGTCGTTGAGATCACCGGCCGTCGCCGCGTCTTCGTGCCAATCACTCGAGTCACCTCAATCGCGCCAGGTCAGGTAATCACAACTGGTCTAATCGACCTTCGCCGCTTTACGCAACGCGGTCGCGAAGTACGCGTGATTGCCGAGATTCTTGGACGCAAGGTGCGCCTGCTAGACGGTTCCGGTCAGGCCGCGATCGAGGATCTCGCAATCGAGCAAAACAAGAACCTCGACTGGTCGGTGACCGAGCTTTTCCTTCGTCGCCCTAAGACCAGCGCATCGCCGTTTGCTAAGGGTGCAACCCTGTTTGCAGCCTGGGAGCAGGTGGCCGAAGACGGCAACGATAACGAGGCTCAGTCGGCCGAGCAGCTCATCGCAACCTACGAGGATCTGCGACCAGCCGACATCGCATCCGCTCTGATGGATTTGCCCGAGGAGCGCATGATCGAGGTCGCCGAAGAGCTTGACGATGAGCGTCTGGCCGACGTTCTTGAAGAGCTGCCAGAAGAAGAGCAGCTCGACATTATTGAAGAGTTGGATGACGAGCGCGCAGCCGAGGTGCTCGACCTGATGGAGCCCGACGACGCGGCCGACCTCATGCAGAACCTGCCCGAGGAGCGCACCGAGGCAATTCTCGATTTGATGGATGAAGAAGAGGCAGACGACCTGCGCCGCCTCATGGAGTATGACGAGTACACCGCAGGTGGTCTGATGACCACCGAGCCGATCATCTGCTCGGCAGATGCCACAGTCGCCGAAGCCATGGCACTGATTCGTCGCAAAGAGGTAGCTCCGGTGCTGGCGGCATCCGTGTTTGTCACTCTGCCACCGTTCGAGACTGTTACTGGTCGCTACCTTGGCGTTGTGCACTTCCAAAAGATGTTGCGCTACCCACCGCACGAGCGACTCGCGACCCTTCTTGACACCGAGTTGGAGCCGGTTCGCGAAGACACTTCTATTGCGGCAATCCACCGAATGCTGGCAAACTACAACCTGGTCGCATTGCCTGTAGTTGATGCCGAACACCGACTTCTGGGTGTGGTTACTGTGGACGACGTTCTTGACCACCTTCTGCCAGATGACTGGCGCACAGAAGACGACCCAGAACCAACCAAGACAGCACCGGCAGCCAAGCGCAAACCGAGCGCAAAGCCTGCGGCCAAAAAACCCATTGCCAAGAAAGCCAAAACCAGCCCGGCCAATTCAAAGAGCACTAGCTAAGAAAGGAGCGTTCCATGTCAAAGAACCGTCTCGACAAGCCAAAAGACGCTCGACTTTCGCTTCGCGCTAGCTTCAGAGTTGACCCAGAGAAGTTTGGTCGCGCCAGCGAGGCCTTCGCTCGCGCAATGGGAACCGGCTCATTCCTGATCGGAATGACGGTCTTCGTCACTCTTTGGCTGCTCTGGAACACGCTTTCACCAGCAGGATGGCAGTTCGACCCGAAGTCGCTGAACTTCACGCTGTTGACGCTGATTTTGTCGATGCAGGCATCCTATGCAGCGCCTCTGATTCTGTTGGCTCAGAACCGCCAGGATGACCGCGACCGCGTCAAGTTCGAACAGGATCGCCAGCGCGCCGAGCGCAACCTTGCCGACACCGAATACCTTGCTCGCGAGGTTGTCGCACTGCGCCTAGCACTCGAAGAGATGGCTACTCGCGACTTTGTGCGCGATGAGCTGCGCGACCTGATGGCCGAACTCAAGGAACAACTTGCCGCCAGCCGCGGCGTTGCAGCGCCGAAAGACGCCAAGCCTAAGACTCAGGCACGCGCTCCAAAGAAATGAGTGGCAACCAAGAACTTTGGGATGCGCTCAGTCGTGTAATCGACCCAGAGCTGCGTTTGCCGCTGACCGACCTTGGCATGATTGGGCGAGCAGAACTAAGCGCCTTGGGCGAGATCGAAATCGAGGTCAAACTGACCGTTGTAGGTTGCCCAGCGAGCGACAAGATTGAGCGAGACGTTCGTGCCGCCGCGGCAGCGCTGGCGAACGAGGATGCGATTCAGGTATCCCTGTCGGTCATGACCGAGGCTGAGCGCGCCCAGCTGATCGAAAAACTTCGCGCCGGAAAACCCCCGCGCACCAACCCGTTCGACTCTGAAACTCTGACTCGCATTTTTCTGGTTGGCTCGGGCAAGGGCGGGGTTGGCAAATCAACGGTAACCGCAAACCTAGCCGTTGCGATGGCTAACCGGGGTCTCAGGGTAGGCGTAATTGATGCAGACATCTTCGGATTCTCGATTCCTGGCCAACTCGGACTGCCGGTCTCGATTAGACCGACCCGGGTTGGAGACCTCATGCTCCCTCCGGTTGCACACGGTGTAAAAGTCATTTCGATGGGAATGTTCGTCGACAACAATCAACCGGTGGCTTGGCGAGGACCGATGCTGCACAGAGCGGTGCAGCAGTTCCTAACCGATGTGCACTGGGGCGACTTAGACGTGCTGCTGGTTGACCTGCCACCCGGCACCGGCGACATCGCGATTAGCCTCGGTCAGTCACTGCCGACTGCGAGGTCTGTTGTGGTGACGACACCGCAGCTCGCTGCAGCCGAAGTCGCGGAGCGCTCTGCCGCAGTTGGCCTACAAACTGGCCAAGCCATCGCTGGAGTCATCGAGAACATGGCCTGGTTCGAGCAGCCTGATGGATCGAAAGTCGAACTTTTTGGTGCCGGTGGTGGGCAATTGGTGGCGAATCGCCTTGCTGAACTTTCGGGGCAGTCGGTTGAGCTGCTTGGCCAGATACCAATCAGTATGGCGCTGAGAGTGGGCTCAGATGCCGGTGAACCGCTGGTTGCAAAACGCGAGGATGCGCCTATCGCCGCCGAGGCAAGCGACGCCGCTGCCACCGAAATCGAATTGATCGCTGAAAAACTTTT
>CAZXFZ010000001.1:0-12495 GCA_964640285.1 uncultured Rhodoluna sp. | reverse complement strand
TCCACTCGGTTTATCGGGTCGAAAACTAAAAGTCTCGACCGCGACATAAACTCGAGTTGTGAGCGAAACCAGCATCCCGAACCTAGTTGCCCAAATCGAGCAGCACGCCCCGGGCGTCAACCTGCCTACCGTGCCCGTGCTCAACCCATTCACCGGCAAACGCATCTATGAACTGCCCCAGCTGTCGGCAGAGCAGGTCGGTCGAGCGGCCGATACCGCGCGAGTTGCTGCCGCAGACTGGGCCGCAACTCCGGTTAGCGTTCGATCCAGCATCCTGCTGAAAATTCATGACGTGCTATTGGCAAACCAAGACAAGCTTCTCGATGTCTTGCAGCTAGAAACCGGAAAGTCTCGCGCTCACGCATTTGAGGAATTCTCGGGCACCCTTCAAGGGGCACGCTACTACGGCAAAACCGCACCGAAGCTTTTGCGCAGAACCAAGACTCGAGCCGGTGTGCCGGTTCTGACTAAAACCTGGGTTGAGCGAGTGCCGGTTGGACTGGTCGGCATTGTCACCCCTTGGAACTACCCGATGGCACTGACCGCACTCGATGTTTTTCCAGCACTTGTAGCCGGCAACACGGTTCTGCAGAAGGCCGATAATCAGACAGCCCTCAGCGTGCTCATCATTCGACAATTTGCCATCTCTGCTGGATTGCCAGAAGACGTCTGGCAGGTCGTAGCCGGTGACGGCCAAGAGGTTGGTAACGCGGTTACTGACCTGTGCGATTACATCGCGTTCACCGGATCCACGGCTACTGGACGCCGAGTTTATGAGCGAGCGGCCTCGCGCCTAATTGGTGTGAGCCTAGAGCTCGGTGGCAAGAACCCCATGATCGTTTTGCCAGGTGCAAAACCTAAGCGAGCAGCCTCGATCGCAATCGGTGGCGCATTCGGCTCAGCCGGCCAGTTGTGCGTTTCTATCGAGCGGGTTTACGTGCACGATTCGATTTTCGATGCGTTCGTTGAAGAACTCGGCAAACAGACCAAAGCCCTAACAGTTGGCAAGAGTTCAAATTTTGATTTCGACCTAGGTTCGCTGACTAGCAAGGCCCAACTCGAACGAGTTAGCGGTCTAGTCGAAGAAGCAAAAGCAGATGGCGCACAGGTAATTGCCGGTGGCCAACCGCTTCCCGAAGTGGGCCCCTTTGCTTACGCGCCTACCGTACTCACCAACCTCTCCGAGAAGACCAGAATGTTCCGCCAGGAGGCCTTCGGCCCGATTCTCGCGGTCAGCCCATACACCGATGTCGAAGACGCGATTGCGGCAGCAAATGACACCGAGTTTGGACTAAACGCCTCGGTGGTTGGTCCACCTGGTGAAGCAATCGCTGTGGCAAGACGGCTTGAAGCCGGAAGCGTGAACGTGAACGAGGGCTACCGCGCGAGTTTCGCATCCATGGATTCGCCGATGGGTGGCATGAAGGCCAGCGGAATCGGTCGCAGAAACGGTGCCGTTGGACTTCATCGCTTCACTTTGGCCAAGAGCATTGGTGTTGCCGGCTCGTTGTTGACTTTGCCTAACACCGCAAAACAGTGGCGTCGCATGCAACCAGCTTTCAAGCTGCTGCTAAAGATTTTCCGCTGGTTCTAGGTGGCCTCAGGGTCAAAAGGCGCAGTCTCGCCCGCCGCCAATCTTTGAAGCGGCTTGGGGCGCGAAAGTTCTGACCCGAATGGTTCTGGCGTGGCATCGTCAATCAACGCCTCACGAATGATTCGACGAGGGTCATACTGACGCGGATCCAGCTTCTTCCAGTCGAGTTCCTCGCCAACCTCAGCACTTAGCTGGTCTTTTGCTCCATCGGCGAATCGCTTGATTTGCTTGATCAGTTTGGCCAGCTGCTGAGCGTAGTAGGGCAATCTTTCTGGCCCGAGCACGAACGCAGCGATAAGCCCAAGGATGAGCAATTTTTCGCCACTGAGTCCAAACACACCTTAAGGTTATCGCCTCGATGCCGAGCATTTAGTCGCCTCGAACTTATGCTGTTGGCAGGAGGCGCAATGGTAGACAAAATCAGCAGCTGGAAATTCGCAGAAGACTTCGTTGCTGAGTCTGCAATTTTGCGCGCCGCAAGAGGTCGAGCTGAAGAGTTCGGTGTTGAGTGCATCACCCCGTCAGTCGGTGCCCATCTTGCAGTGATTGCGGCGGCCATGGGGGCTAAGGCAATGGTCGAGGCAGGCACCGGAACCGGAGTATCCGGTCTCTGGCTGCTAAGCGCTAACCCAAATTCGGTGCTTGCAACGATCGACACCGAACCCGAGTTTCAAGCAGCCGCAAAGTTTGCGTTCAACGAAGCGGGCATCCCTCAATCCCGAACCCGCGTTATTTCGGGTCGAGCTGCAGATGTCATGTCAAACATGGCCGATGCCGCATACGACCTGGTTTTTCTGGATGCGGATCGCGACTCTCTTGTTGAGCAACTGCACGAAGCATCACGGCTGCTGCGTCCGGGTGGAGTTGTGGCTATCGCCCACGCACTTTGGCGCGACAAAGTGCCCGACCCTGCAATGCGCGATGATGCGACCGGTGTTTTTCGCGATGTGCTGCGGTTCTTCACGAACAACGAAGACTTTTTCTCAGTGCTGTCTCCGGCAGGTGACGGCTTGTTGCTTGCCAGCAAACGCTAGGTTCCAGCAGAACAACAAAAGGCCGGTCAATTTGACCGGCCTAAAGTTTTTGTTCGAATGCCTTACTTCTTTACAACGCCCTCTAGGACTTCGTAAAGGTTCTTTGCCTCGTCATCGTTAACTGAAACGACTAGGCGACCGCCGCCTTCTAGCGGAACTCTAAGAACGATAAGGCCGCGTGGCTCGCGCTCGGCTTCCATTGGTCCGTCGCCCGTGCGTGGCTTCATTGCTGCCATTGGTACTCCTTGATTGCATGGCTAAAAACCGCCATTTGACTTTAATTAAAACACGCTGGTTTCGAACAAAAAACCAGAATTTGCTTACAGAAGTAACGAACCTGTAACGCGTTGGTGAACATGTTTATGGCGGCGAGTAATCTGGCGCTTGATAACGCCAGCAGAGCATCAGCCAGGCAAACTGCAAAACCAGTGCCACAGCGATGATCGTCGCTTTAGTAACTCTTCCAGAACGATGCGTTGCCTCGGCAAAAGCCGCAATAAGCGGAAACGCTGGAAGCAGAATACGAACCGTGCTTGATTGCGGAAAAAAGACTGCGGCCAGGTAAAGCAGGTAACCGAAAGTCCACGCCCAGAGCTTGAGCCCCAAAGCCCTAGCGCTCCGAGTTAGCATGGCCCACACCGCGAAGGCGAATAGCCCCAGAACCATGAATGCGCCCGTCGGCGAACCAAACCAAAATTGAGCCGAAACAAACCATGACTCAAAAAGTGCAAGCTCGGTGTTTCCGGTATAGCCTCGGCGCCAAGCGATTTCAGTGGCAAGGTAGGCGTCGAAGCGTCCGGTCGCAAGCCAAGCCATCGTGAACCACAAAAAGCCGAGAGCCGAAGCCCCCAGGCCAAAGACCAGTTGCCGGCCATCAGGCATCCTGCGATCTCGCACGGCTACGACCACTGCCGCAAGTAGCACCGCAAATCCGAAAGCAACCGCGCCGGGCCGAGTAATCGACATCGCGGCGAGAGCGATAGTTGCCAACCAGAGCCGATCCTTGAGCCACCAATAGAGCGCTCCTGCGAGAAAGAGCATCCCGAGCGACTCTGCGTAACCCACCTGGAAAACTGGAGCGGCCGGGCTTAGGCCAATTAGCAGCACACCCCAGGATGCCGAAGCATCGTTGAACCTGAGCCGAAGCAGCTTGTATAGGACCAACGCAAATGCGAAGCCGGCCAGAGTAGCCACTAGCGGAGCAGCAAACTTGAATTCGAGCCCGGTGGCTAGATTTGCCAGCCGCACCAGCAGCGGAAAACCCGCCATGAAGGCCCACTGGTTTTCTTTGACCAATCCACTTTCGTCGGTTGGCAAAACTGTTGGATACCCAGAGTCATAGATGCGTTCGAACCACTCGGCGTCCCAGATGTTCAGAAAATCGAAGTAGCCCGGGTTGGCTTTGGTCCAGTAGTTGTCACCCTGAGTCGCGGCCGTTGCCAAAAACAGGCAGAGGCTGGTGACGCGGGTGCCAAGCCAAATCAAAAGGATGCGCAGCCACCATGTGCCGAGCAAACGCGAAACTACGCTGTTAGCCAAGCTCGCAAACCGCTTTCGCACGAATAAATCTGGCTCACAGGGCAGTTTTCGTCATCGGCGTGAGCCTTGTTCGGATCACCTGGACCGTAGTTGATTGCGGGAATGCCGAGCTCACTGAACCGAGCCACGTCGGTCCACCCGTACTTTGGCATAACCTCAAGGCCGGTTGCTTCAATGAACGCTCTTGCTTCGGGTCGATCCAACCCAGGCCGAGCGCCAACCGCGACATCAACCACCTTTACTTCGAAACCAGAGAAAAGCTGCTCCAGGTGCGCTTGGGCATCCCCCGCTGTTTTGCTCGGCGCAAAGCGGTAATTGACGGTGACCTTGCACTCGTCGGGGATCACGTTGGTGGCGATGCCTCCAGAAATCAGAACGGCATTCATGCTCTCGCGATAGACCAGTCCATCGACCTCGACCGACTCAGTTTCGTACTCGTTGAGACGCTTGAGAATCTCGGCAACCGCGTGAATTGCGTTCTTACCCATCCATGCACGAGCGCTGTGCGCCTTTACTCCAGTAGTGGTTACTTCGGCACGCATCGTGCCGTTGCAGCCACCCTCGATAACCGCTGCGGTCGGTTCGCAGAGCACAGCAAAATCGCTGCTCAGCAGCTCGGGGTGATGGCGCGCAATTCGACCTAGTCCGTTGAGGCTGGCCTCGACCTCTTCGTGATCATAGAAAATCCAGGTGATATCGACATTTGGCTCGGTCAGTTCGGCAGCCAGCTTTAGCTGAACCGCGACACCGGCCTTCATGTCAACTGTTCCACGACCCCACAGGACTTCAACGCCCTCGATTTGGCGAAGCTGCACTGGCAGATTGCCGGCAACCGGCACGGTGTCGATGTGCCCAGCGATCGCGACGCGTGAGGTTCGACCGAGCGAGGTGCGTGCGATGATCGCATCCTGATCTCTGGTCACGGTTAGGTGAGCGCAATTCTGCAGGGCCGCCTCAATGGCATCGGCGAGCGCTGTCTCGTTTCCTGATACCGATTCGATGTCGCACAGAGCGCGAGTTAGCTCAACCACATCGCCCGAAAGATTCAAAACTGAGACAGCCACCGAATAAGGCTAACTGTTAACCTTGTTCTCGTGACTGAACTCAAAGCAACAACCGCATGGGGCCACGGGCTCGCAACCGTATCGAGCGAGGGCGTTGTGCTCGACGTGTTCTATCCGAACCCACTCCTTGGCGCTGCCCCCAAGGACGACTCGCAGTGGGTTGTGCCCCGCGAGCTAGATGCGCAGGTCGGTGATGACCCTCGTCGCAACGTGACTGTTCAGGTGGTTCGAACCGAGATCGACCTCACGTTGCCGGTTGTTTCGACCGCTGATGCCTATCTGCGTCTTCACCTGCTGAGTCACCTGCTGGTGAGACCAAACACAATCAATCTCGAGGGTTTGATTCCGAACCTGCCGATTGTTGCGTTTACCAACATCGGCGCAATCGCGCTGGATGACCTTGAGCGCAACCGTCTGACTCTGCAGCGCCAGGGCGTAATCGTGCACTCGATCGACAAGTTCCCGCGCCTGGTCGACTACGTTACTCCGCGCAAGGTTCGCATCGCTGACGCTAACCGCGTTCGACTCGGAGCTCACCTGGCCCCTGGCACCACCGTGATGCACGAGGGCTTCGTGAACTTCAACGCGGGCACACTCGGCGCATCACTGGTCGAGGGTCGAATCTCTCAGGGAGTAATCGTGCACGACGGCGCTGACATCGGCGGCGGTGCATCGATCATGGGCACCCTCTCGGGTGGCGGCAAAGAGAAGGTCGTCATCGGTGCCCGTGCGCTGCTCGGGGCAAACTCAGGTGTTGGTATCTCGATCGGTGATGACTCAGTTGTTGAAGCCGGCCTTTATGTGACCGCGGGCACCAAGGTGCAGATCGTTGATGGTGGCGAAAGCCGCACTGCTAAGGCGATCGAACTCAGCGGAGTGCCAAATCTGCTATTCCGTCGCAACTCGGCAACCGGAGCCGTTGAGGTCTTGCCTCGAGTAGGTGCCGGAATCGTGCTCAACAGCGCACTGCACGCCTAGAGTACGAACGAATCCCAACCGGCATCTGGCAGCGGATCGTTGCCCAGCAGCACGCCTTCGTAGCCCCGCTCGAGCACTCGGCCGATTGGCTTGAAGCTTTTCGGGATCAGAGCATCGGCCGGAAAAGTCGCTAGCAGAGAATGATCTTCACCACCGGATAGCACCCAGTTCAGCGGGTTCGCACCAATGCGCATCGCTGGCTCTTCGAGCATCGCTAGATAGCCGTCTAGAGCGTTTCGGTCGATCTGCAGGGTAACGCCAGAAGCTCTGGCCACGCGGTGGGCATCCTTGGCTAGCCCATCACTCAAATCCAGCATCGAGGATGCGCCCGCGCGAGCCGCCTCAACCCCTGCCGCAATCGGCGGGTTGGGGCGTCGCTGAGTGTTGACCCAGTCGTCGTATGCACTGATTGCGGTCGGTTCGCCGCTTTGCAGCAGGGCGAGGCCGCAGGCTGCTCGCCCGAGGGTTCCGGCCACGGCCAGAATGTCGCCCGGCTGCGCTCCAGAGCGCAAAACCGGCTCGCGACCGTCCAGCTGACCGTGAGCGGTGACAGCGATGAACACGTTTTCGGCCGCGGCCAAGTCTCCACCGACCACGCCAACGCCAGGCGCCAAATGCTCGCATGCGGCACGCAAACCATCTGCGAACTGCTCCAGCCAATCAACTCGGGTTAGAACCGGCACGGCCAGTGCAACCACGAGCGCGGTGGGTTTCGCTCCCATCGCCGCGACATCGGCGAGGTTCGAGGCAACGGCCTTCCAGCCCAGATCGAAAGCCGATGACCAATCGAGACGAAAATCATGGTTCTCGATCATCGTGTCGGTGGTTACTACGAACCGATTGTCGGTGGTGGCAACCACAGCGCAATCGTCACCCGAGCCGAGAACGGCGAACTCGGATTGATTTAGCCTAGAAACGGTGCGACGCAGTGCCTCAGTCTCACCGATTTCGGCGATGGTTGGATTTTCGAGAGTCACAAGTCAAAGGTAGCCTGTAAGCGATGAAGTCTTCGAATCGGTCAAAAGCTCTAGCCGCCGCCTGCGCATCCTTGCTGTCGGTAGTAGCGCTCGCTGGATGCTCTGCCACGGTTGTGCTTGAGCCGGCCGATGACGCGAACAATCCGAAATGTGCCGAAGTTTCGGTGCGACTGCCATCTGAAATCGATCAGTTTGGCAAACGTTCCACCAACGCTCAGGCGACCGCAGCGTGGGGCGATCCCACCGCGATTGTGCTTCGATGCGGCTTGCCCGAAGTCGAGGTCAGCACCCTGACCTGTGTTAGCAGTTCTGACATTGACTGGCTGGTTGACCCGTCAAAGGCGCCGAGTTATCGATTCATCACCTTTGGTCGCAACCCTGCGGTCGAGGTGATTGTCGATTCAACCAAGGTTTCAGGAGCAACGGCTCTGGATGCGGTCGCGGCAGCCGTCTCGCAAATCGAACCGACGCGAGCCTGCACCGCCGGTTAGCGCTTGGCTTCGAGCGCGAGCTGAATCAGTTCGTCAATTAGCTCGGAATAGCCGACCCCGCTAGCAGCCCACAGCGATGGGAACATCGACAGCGGCGTAAATCCCGGCAGCGTGTTAATCTCGTTCACCAAGAAGCCCGTGCCGGTCAAGAAGAAGTCAACGCGAGCCAGGCCATAGCAACCGAGCGACTGGTATGCCTTAGCGGCGATGCGCTGCATCTCGGCAAGCTGGTCATCGCTCAAGTCAGCGGGAACCACCAGATCAACCGAAGCCTCGTCCTGGTACTTCGCGTCGAAGTCGTAAAACTCGCGGCCCTTGACGATGATCTCACCGGCAACCGAAACTCTGGGGGCCGCCCCCGAACGACCCGAAAGCACCGCAACCTCAACTTCGCGACCAACCACGCCGCGCTCGACCACGAACTTGCTGTCGTGCTCGAGAGCAAGTTCGGCGGCAGCGCCAAAGGCATCCCAGTCGGAAACCTTAGAGACGCCAACCGATGATCCTGCGCGGGCAGGCTTTACAAAAACCGGTAGGCCGCCAAGCCCGCGAACAGCCTCGACGACGCCCTCTGGATCGTCGAGCATCTGCTTTTCGTGAACAACGACGTGCGGCGTGCAAGGAACCTTTGCGGCTTGAAACAGTGCTTTGGTGAACTCTTTGTCCATCGCGGCCGCCGAGGCGAGCACGCCGTTGCCGACGTATGGAATTCCGAGCAGCTCGAAGAAGCCCTGAACGGTGCCATCCTCGCCCAGTGGGCCGTGCAACACAGGGAAAATCACGTCGATCTGACCCAGGCTTCGTCGGGTTGCGTCGGGCTCGGTCAACCAAAGCGCGCGACTGCCATCCATCGCCCAATCGACTCGGTTTCCCTCATCTTTAACTTCGGCAAGGTCGCCTTTGCGCAACTTCCATTTCTCAACATCGTCTGCCGCAAGCGTCCAGAGTCCAGTCTTGGTGATGCCCACTGGCACAACCTCATACAAATCTCGGTTGATGGCACCCAGAACGCCGGCAGCGGTCGCGCACGAAATCGAGTGTTCGCTCGAAACACCGCCGAAGACCAGTGCGACTCGAAGCTTGCTCATCAGAACCTCTATTCGCCCTGCGGCTGGTCAAATTCGTGCGTCAAATGAGGCGCAATATCGCGCGGGTTCATTTTGCCCTCGATCACCAGGTTGACCTGCTCGACGATTGGCATCTTGACGCCTTTTTCGGCCGCTAATTGCAGCACAGGCGCGACCGAAGACAGACCTTCTGCGGTCTGCGACATGCGCTTGAGCACCTCTTTTTTGGTGTAACCCTTGCCGAGCATCTCGCCGGCCTTGTGGTTTCGCGAAAGCGGCGACTCGGCGGTGGCAATCAGGTCACCCAGACCCGCTAGACCAACCATGGTCGAAGGTGCTGCGCCGTAAGCAACGGCAAATCGAGAGATTTCAGCCAGGCCGCGAGTCATGATCGAAGCCTTGGTGTTTTGGCCGTAGCCAACTCCGTTCACAATTCCGATGGCCACAGCGATCAGGTTCTTTAGGATGCCGCCAAACTCGGTTCCGACTACGTCGTTGTTGGTGAAAGTGGTGAAGTATGCGTTGCTGGCAGCCTTGGCAACCGCGTGGGCCGCATCCTCATTGCTCGATGCGGCAACCGATGCGGCTGGTTCCTCTTTGGCAATCTCAAGCGAAAGGTTTGGCCCAGACACCACGACGATTCGAGAGTCGTCGCAGCCGAGCACGTCTTTGAGCACCTCGCTCATGCGCAGACCCGTGTCCTTTTCGACACCCTTCATCAGGCTCACCAGAATCGCACCCTCGGGAATCTCTGATCCCCAGGTCTCTAGATTCTGACGAAGGCTTTGCGATGGCACTGCCAGGTAAACCTGTTCGGCATCGGCCAAAACCTCGGCGACATCACGAGATGCCTTGACCCATTCGGGCAAACGAATGCCCGGCAGGTAATCTCCGTTTCGGTGATCCTGGTTGATCTCTTCGACGATATCGTCGCGCCTTGCCCAAATCATGACGTCGTTGCCGCTGTCGGCAAGCACTTTAGCGAAGGTGGTTCCCCATGAACCTGCCCCCATGACCGCTACTTTTGCCATGTCACTTGCCTTCTTTCTTGAAGTTTCCAGTGACTGACTGGCCATGTTCCTCAGGGTCCCATTGCGAGCCATGTGGCGCTTTTTCGCCTCGCAGCTGCTCGACCAACTCTGTGATGCGTGACATCACTACCGCGGTTGCCTCGCTGAGTTCGTGATGAGCGAGATTTCGGTTGCGGTAGGCATCCAGATTCACCTCATCACCGACCACGATGTCGACCTTTTTCCAGAAACCTGGGCGGAACTTTGCACCGTATTGAGGAAGCACCTTCTCGCTGCCCCACTGCCCGATTGGATAAACCGGAACCCCAGTCTGCAGAGCGAGGCGAACAGCACCCGGCTTGCCTCGCATCGGCCAAAGCTCTGGATCGCGGGTCAGCGTGCCCTCGGGGAATATGCAGACGACCTGACCGGCCTCGAGGTACTGCACAGCTACGCGAAGCGGCTCGTCGTTGCTGCGGCCCGAGCGGTATACCGGAATCTGGCCGGCCCGACGAAGCATCTGACCGAAGAATGGCAGCCTGAACAGGCTCTCTTTAGCTAGAAAATGCGGAGCGCGCTTGAGCTGCATGTAAACGAAGTAGGCGACCGCTAGCGCATCCACGTTGGTGACGTGGTTACCGACCAAAATGTAAGCTCCAGTCTTTGGCAGCTTTTCGATGCCGACAGCACGCACGCCAAACATGAAACGCACGATTGGAACCAAAACACCGGCGACGAAGCGAATCGTGAAATAAAGCTCTTTCGGATTCAGCGCCGGCATTGGCAGCGGCGGCTTGTGCTTCTTCGCTTTCTTGGCCATCGGCTACTCGGTGAAAGTAAAGTCAGCGCCTAGGTCGGCGAGTTTCTTGAGGAAGTGTTCGTAGCCGCGCGAAATCAGCTGCACGTTGGTGACCACCGATGTGCCCTCCGCAGCGAGCGCCGCGACCATGTGACTGAAGCCACCGCGCAGGTCTGGCACGCGAATCTCGGCGGCCTTCAGCGGGGTTGGGCCCGAGATAACGGCCGAGTGATAGAAGTTTCGCTGGCCGAAACGGCAGGGGTTGCCACCTAGACACTCGCGGTAAATCTGAATTTGAGCACCCATCTGCACCAGTGCATCGGTGAAACCGAAGCGGTTCTCATAAACCGTTTCGTGAATAATCGATAGCCCCTTGGCCTGGGTTAGAGCCACTACAAGTGGCTGCTGCCAGTCGGTCATGAAGCCGGGGTGCACATCGGTTTCGATGACCACCGGGTTGAGTTCGCCACCCGGGTGATAGAAGCGGATGCCGTCATCCTCAATCTCGAATGCTCCACCAACCTTGCGGAACACGTTCAGGAACGTCATCATTTCGGGCTGGCGAGCGCCGACACAGAAGATGTCTCCGCCGGTAGCCAGAGCCGCAGCGGCCCAGGATGCGGCCTCGTTTCTGTCAAACAGGGCACGGTGGGTGTAGCCCGTTAGCGTCTTGACACCCTCGATTCGAATGACGCGGTCGGTGTCAACCGAGATGATTGCGCCCATCTTTTGCAGAATCGCAATCAGGTCCATGATCTCGGGTTCAATTGCCGCGCCTGACAGTTCGGTGATGCCCTCAGCGCGAGTTGCTGCAAGCAACACCTGCTCAGTCGCGCCGACCGATGGATACGGCAGCGAAACCTTGGCACCTTTCAAGCCATCCGGGGCCGACATTCGAATACCGGTCGGGAGCTTTTCGATGACCGCACCAAAGTTGCGAAGCACCTCTAGGTGAAAGTCGATAGGGCGGTCGCCGATGTGGCATCCACCAAGGTCTGGAATAAACGCCTCACCGAGCTGGTGCAGCAGCGGGCCACAGAACAGGATCGGAATGCGTGACGAACCCGCGTGCGCATCGATGTCGACCATTCGTGCCGACTTCACGTTGGTCGGGTCGAGGGTCATTACACCGTCTTCGCGGAAATCGATCTTGACTCCGTGAAGCGTAAGCAGGTTTTTTACGACATCGACATCACTGATGTCTGGAACATCCTTCAACACGGATGCGCTGTCGCCAAGCAGAGCCGCCACCATTGCCTTGGTGACCAAGTTTTTGGCTCCCTTGAGTTCGACTCGGCCCTTGAGCGGTTTTCCGCCGGTAACGGTGATCTGGCTCATCGAACTCCTTAGTGCTTTGCCGGCAAAGTTCGTGGCCGCCAGGCCTCGCGCTTTGCTTCAAAGTCGGTAATCTTCTGTTCGTCTCGAAGGGTCAGACCGATGTCGTCGAGGCCCTCCGTTAGACGCCACTTAGTGTATTCGTCAATCTCAAAGTGAACCGTGAGCGCACCAATCGTGGCGGTTTGGTTGGGCAAATCGATGCGGCAGCTAACTCCAGGGTTGGCCTCGATTGCAGCCCAGAGAGCTTCGGTGTCTGCGTCGCTGATGACGCCGGTGACAAGCCCCTGCTTGCCCGAGTTGCCTCTAAAAATGTCGGCGAACTTCGAACTGAGCACGGCCTTGAAGCCATAGTCACGAAGAGCCCAAACAGCGTGCTCGCGGCTCGATCCGGTGCCAAAGTCTGGACCGGCAATCAAAACCTCGCCGGCTCGCTATGGCTCTTGGTTTAGAACGAACTCGGGGTCGTTGCGGATCGCGCGCGGGTTCTCGCCGGCCGAGTCCATGTAGCGCGGGAAGGCGTCGCGCCGCGGACTGTTGGCGCCCGCGCCCCTCCAGGGCGCATCATTGACGTTGAACACCCAGCCGGCCGCCGGGTCCTTCACCA